>NZ_JAFEVM010000044.1:0-18115 GCF_016901105.1 Treponema sp. Marseille-Q4523
GCATATATGGATAAAAAACTGTTATTTAGAAATAAGCAATAATTTTATTCATTTTTTACGTGTCGTAGCAACGGCTTGTGTTTTTATTTTGCATACTTCCATATTTACCAATCAGCACGGTAACCTGTTTGCTGTTCCGTATACATACCCTCTTCGTACTCCGGCATGGGGGGGGGTATGGATTTTCTTTTTGCTCAGCGGATACTTAGCGGCAAGAGGTTTTGCGTTGAAAAAATATAAATACTCTTTTGAAGGTGTAGTGCTTTATTATAAACGAAAGCTTACAAATATTTATATTCCTACTGTGTTTTTTATCTTTATATGCTGTGTATTCGTGTTTCCTACTTTTTTAAAAGATAATCCTGATGTAATATTACGCGTGCTTTCCTGTACATACAACGGAGGGTCTGGAGTAGATGGAGTCGGGGCAACATGGTTTATTTCTACTCTTATGCAGCTCTATATAATATGCCCCTTATTTTGCAAAATGATTGAAACTATGCGTACTCGTAAAAGAATGTTGATAATGGTATACTCAATAATCGCTTTTCTCGGCTTGTCGTACCGAATGATAGCTTATGCTTGCGGCTTTGATTGGTATATTGCTATTTATACACCTTTTTATGCAAATCTTGACTTATTTATATGCGGTATAATTACTTATTATATTGCCGATGCTTATCGTAAGAGAATTTGCATATCCGATTCCTTAGAAAAAATAAGTTTATATTTGCTGTTTCTTTTTATTTTAATAAATACTCTTACCTATAACATATTTTATATATATGTAATTGTGTATCCGACTGTTTACGTCCTATTGATTTCATTAAATTTATTTGTTTTTCATGAAAGAAAGACAGCGCCGGTATCGACGATGGGAAAGTATATTACTTTTCTTTCGTCAATTTCTTTTGGGTTTTACCTTTTTCACAGTTTAGTGTTACATAATTTATATGATTTTTTACCGACTTTTAAAAATATTTATTTACTTCATGCGGAGTTGCTCATCTGCGGCGCCGTCATTTCAGGAATATTTGCAATAGGGTTTAACAAAATATTTAATAGGGCTGTAGCTGACTCAGGTGAATCAGAGCGGAGTGTGAAAGAGGATTTATTATGAAACAACGTCTCGCTGATTATATTGCAGACTTTTTTGCTGTAAACAATATTATTGATATTTTCACTGTTACCGGCGGTGGAGCCATGCATTTGAATGATGCTTTCGGCCATCATCCGCAATTACACTGTACTTATAACCACCATGAACAAGCTTGTGCTATTGCTGCAGAAGGCTATGCAAGATATTCAGGGAATATAGCCGCCGTTTGTGTAACTACCGGTCCGGGAGGAACGAATGCGATAACCGGCGTTCTCGGCGGCTGGCTTGATTCAATTCCGATGTTTATTATTTCGGGACAGGTCAAATTTTCAACAACCGTAAAATCCACGTATATACCGCTCAGACAACTCGGCGATCAGGAATTCAATATAGTAGATTGTGTAAAAACCATGACAAAGTATGCGGAAATGGTTGTTAGCCCTTATGATATTGCCTACGTACTTGAAAAGGCATTGTATCTTGCAACACACGGACGTCCCGGTCCTGTTTGGCTTGATATACCGCTTAATATTCAAGGGGCTATAATTGAAACGGACAATTTGCGCCATTATGATCCGGCTTCTGCTTCCCGAGAGAGTCCTCCTCCGCTGTCTGAAAATCAGATATACCGTATTTTAGCTAAAATAAAAGAAGCAAGACGGCCCGTCGTGTTCGCCGGGGAAGGAATAAGAATATCGGGCGCATATATGCAATTTTTACAACTTATAGACAATCTGAATATCCCTGTCGTTACCGCATGGAATGCACACGACCTTTTATGGGATGAGCATCCTCTCTATTGCGGAAGACCCGGAACCGTCGGCACAAGGGGGGGGAATTTTGTTGCACAATATGCGGATTTATTACTTATATTGGGGTGCCGTCTGAATATCAGGCAAATCAGTTATAATTGGGAACATTTTGCCCCTGCTGCCTATAAGATTATGGTCGATATAGACCCTTTAGAACTTTTAAAGCCTACTTTGAATATAGACATGCCGATTCACGCCGATTTGAATGCGGTAATTGAACAGCTTAATTCGGCTGTGGAAAAAAATACTCAGCATACACGCTGGATTGAGTGGTGCCGAAATATCAATGCAAAATATCCGGTTTGTAAAAAATCGTTTTATGAAACGAATACGCCTATAAATCCCTATGTTTTTATGGATATGCTATTTAAAGAACTTGTTGAAGGAGACGTTATTATTACCGGTAACGGGAGCGCCTGCGTTTGCTCGTTTCAGGCAGGATATATTCGAAAAAATCAACGGCTTTTTACAAATTCGGGATGTGCCAGTATGGGGTATGGTCTTCCTGCGGCATTAGGAGCGGCGGTTGCACGGCAAAATAAACGAGTGATATGTATTGATGGTGACGGTAGTTTACAGATGAATATACAGGAATTGCAAACGGTGATCCATAATAGGTTGGATATAAAACTATTTGTTTTAAATAATAACGGCTATCATTCAATTCGGCAAACGCAAATGAATTTATTCGCTCCTCCCCTCTGCGGTGTCAGCGCTGACAACGGTATTAGTTTTCCTTTAATGGAAAAAATTGCTTATGCCTACGGATTTCCCTATGTAAGAATAGATGCGGTACAAACCGCATCGGAAAAAATTAAAGAAGCTCTGAATACGACAGGACCTGTTATAGCTGAAATCATACTTGATCCGGCACAGTTTTTTGCACCGAAAGTGTCAGCAAAAAAACTCCCCGACGGTACAATGATTTCGCCCCCGTTGGAAGATATGTATCCTTTTTTATCCGATGAGGAAATAAAAAGAAATTATGAGGAAGCAATGAAAATATGAAAAAGATATATCTGCTTGATTGCACATTGCGTGACGGCGGCTTTGTAAATAATTGGGCTTTTGGTGAAGGATGTATAAAGAATATCTTTAGCCGTCTGGATATCTCCGGAATAGATACAATAGAAGTCGGATTTATTGATGAACGTGAAACGTATGATGCTAATCGCTCAATGTATCCCGATACAAAATCCATAGAACCGATATTTGACAACATACGCCCCCCGCAAGCTTTAGTTTGTGCAATGATAGATTATGGAACTTGTTCGATCGATAAAGTCGCACCAAAAACGGAATCTCACCTTGATGCTATAAGAATTATTTTTAAGAAGAGTAAACAAGATGAAGCATTGAAATTCTGTGCTCAAGTGAAAGAGAAAGGATATAAAATTTTTGTTAATCCGGTTTCAATCACCGGTTATACTGATGAAGAAATAATAGCGCTTGTTAATAAAATTAATAAGATATCTCCTTATGCAGTAACGGTAGTAGATACGTATGGACTTATGCATTCTCAGGCTGTTCTTCGTTATTGTAATATTCTTAATACTTATTTAGATAAGGATATAATTATAGGATATCATGCACATAATAATTTTCAATTGGCATATTCGAATGCTATTGCGGTAATGAATGGCATCGAGAATCGGGATATTTCTATAGACGGTTCTTTATTCGGTATGGGAAAAAGCGCCGGTAATGCATGTACGGAACTGCTTGCTATGTATATGAATGAGTATAAAAATAAGCATTATGATATTAATCAGATACAAGAAGCTATCGATGTTGATATTCAAAAAGAATACATAAAGTCGCCATGGGGATACCGCCAAAAATATTATATTGCTGCATTACATGGCTGTCATCCGAATTATGTGCAGTATCTGCTTGATAAAAAGACCCTGTCGATAAAATCTATAAATATCATTCTTGAACGTATCCCTGATTCGATAAAGCTTCTTTATGATAAAAATGCTATAGAAACGTTTTACTATGATTATCAAAATAATGAAATCAATGACAGCGATACAGTAGCGATGTTGCAAAAGCTTTTTGAGAAGCAGCCGATACTTCTACTCGGACCGGGTAAAAGCATTGAAGCAGAAAAAGAAAAAATACAACGGTTTATTGTTGAGGAAAAACCGATAGTTATTTCAGTTAATTTTCTTAATAAATCATTTGCTATTGACTATGTATTTATGGGAAATGCCAAACGGTACAGCCAATTTTTTAATGCACTACATGATACAAATAGAATCAAGACTATTTGTACATCAAATATCACAGAAACGGATAAAAAAATTGATTTTATAGTAAACTATTCATCTCTTTTATCCCGGATAGATTGTATACGTGATAATCCGCTTGTTATGCTTTTATATTTATTAAAAAAATTACATAAAACAGAAGTCACTCTTGCCGGTTTTGACGGATATGTGGAACAAAATACACAAAATTACTATGAAGCCTATATACCTATGTTGTTTTGTCAAGAAAATGTATTGTTGCGTAATCAAGCAATTAAAGAAGAGATTGTATTATTGAAAAATGCAATAACAGTCAGGTCATTAACAAAAACAAAGTATCTGTAATATCGGTATAAATATGCCATTATTGTTTGCGAAAGTTGAATGCAAAACAAGTTGAGGCCTTTTAATGCTTAACCTTATTTGGGATTTGGATGGAACCCTCATTGATTCTGAGCATGAGGTGTTGGAAGCGCTTAAACTTGCTCTGATTGACGCAAAAATAGATATATCAAAAATTATAAAACCGTTTCGAGTTGGTCCAACGATAGATAATATTTTAAAAGCTTCGTTTGCTGCTTCATATCTTAATGACGAAAGACTGCACAATGCAATAAGTGCCTTTAGAAAACGGTATGATTCGAGTAGCTTTTTCCATACAAATCCTTTTATGGGGATTGATGCTATCATTCATGATACTGATAATTATGTACACTATATTATTACCAATAAACCCGATCTGCCGAGCTGTAAAATCGTTCATAAACTGGGATGGGCCAATAAAATTAAAAAAATTATTACGCCATATAGTTCGGGTAGTGATAAAAAGGAGAAATCTGAACTGTTTAAGTATCTTATTACGTCACAACATTTGGATAAAGAAACGACGTATGGTATTGGAGATATGGCATCGGATTGTTATGCTGCAAAATGTGTGGGAATAAAAGCAATCGGTGTATTATGGGGTGCAGGTACAAAAGAAGAATTAACCGATACAGCTTACATCTGTTCTACGGTTGCTGAATTGAAAATGTTGTTAGAATCATTATGCAAAAAATAGTTATATCAGGGGCTACCGGAATACTCGGTTCAGCTCTTATACGCTGTGCGAAAAAACAGGGCTTGGAGATTGTCTGTATTGTACGGAAAGACTCGGAACGGGCAAAGGCGCTTATTGCTTCAAATAGTGTTGACATACTCCAAGCGGATTTAAAAGATTACAATACGCTTAGCCCCGTAATTACGAATTCCGATGTTTTTATCCATCTCGCATGGGAAAAAACATTCGGCACAGCACGGGATGACGTTGATGCACAAGTGCGCAATATTCAATATACACTTGACGCTGCTCGCCTTGCGCAAAGAATGGGCTGTAAGGTTTTTATCGGAGCGGGAAGTCAGGCCGAATACGGTCCCGTACAATGCCCGTTGACGGACAAAACACCGGTATGCCCGCAAAGCGGGTACGGTATGGCAAAATATACTGCCGGCCGGTTGTCCGCCCTTTTATGTGGGCAATTGGGCATACGGCATAATTGGCTTCGTATATTAAGTTTATATGGCCCGAACGACGCTCCGTATACATTGATTTCTTATGTAATACATGAATTAAAAAATGGGAGAAGTCCCGAATTGACAAAATGCGAACAGGTATGGGATTATCTGTATGCTGACGATGCAGCTCAAGCTATTCTAGCTGTAGCACAAAAAGGTATTCACGGAAAAACATATCCGCTCGGCAGCGGTACAGCCCGTAAATTATCGGAATATATAAAGGTCATTCGCGATTATGTTAATCCGGATATTGCAATACACTTCGGTGTAAAAGACTATTATCCGCATCAGCCGATGTATTTACAGGCGGATATCACAGAACTTACAAAAGATACCGGTTGGAAACCGGAAATTTCGTTTTTAGAAGGCTTAGAGAATATAGTTGCCTCTACACTAAGAAAATGATTTGATGCGGCAAAAAGTAAAATGTAAAAATGAAGTATTATCATAAAAGTGCAGTATGGATCGCTTGCTCGACTTTTATAATTGGAAAGTTGTTGCCTGCGATTTTTTTCTTTTGCGGGTTTTTAAGTATGCAGATATTAGAAGCCTATTGCATATTTAATTTTTAGACGTTGTAAAAACGCTTGGTATAGTGCAGAGGTGATAAAATGAGAGAAAAGCCATTGTTGAGTATTTGTATACCTACTTATAATAGAGGTTACTTATTAGATAAGACTTTGCAATTGCTTTGTCCGCTCGCGAAGCGATTCTCGATTCCAATTTATATTTCCGACAATGGTTCGACTGATGATACGCAACTAGTAATACAAAAATATTCTGCTGATTATAATGTGATTGGATTTAAGCAGGAACAGAATTTAGGACCTGATAAAAATTTTGAATTTTTATTGATTCATGCCGAAGGAAGGTATAGATGGTTGCTTGGAGATTCTGCCATTATCAATGAAGATGAGCTTTCTCAACTTCTCGCAAAATTGGCGGACAATGATTATTCGTTTGTGGTAACAGGAACGTTAACGCGAACAGAATTATTACCGTTAGAAAAGGTTTATACAGATCAGAATACCTTGTTGGAAGAATTGGGTTGGCACATGACGTATTTGAACGCCTTGATTTATAATGAAAAGGTTGTCTCTAAGTGCAATTATCAACGGTATTACAATAGTAATTTTCTTCAAACAGGTATAATTTTCGAATATATTGCTCAGTCGAAAGATTGGACTTTATATTTTTTTAATAGGTTGAAGGGGGATGCTTTTTCGATTGAAAAAAAAGGACACTGGGAGTCGGATGTGATTCCGATATTTTGTAAAAAATGGTATTTGTTTATTATGTCATTACCATTGTCATATAATTATAAATCTAAAAATACATGTATTCGGGCACATGTAGCAAAAACGAAACTTTTCGGATTTAGAAATTGTCTACATTTCAAAAGAAGAAAAGGTATATCTTTTTCTATTATTTTTCACTATTATAATTTTATACGATCGACGACAAATAATAGTGATATTGCTTTCATGCTGTTTGCTTGTTGTTTTCCGGAGTTCATATCAAAATTACTTAAAGTCATTCGGTCTTTTATGAAATACAGTACTAAAAAATGAAATAGCCTTGAGGTGTTGGGATGGATGGTTCGGCCATAATTGTGGATTACAATACAAAAGGTTTGACAATAAATTGTCTTCTTTCAGTATTCCGACAGATAAAAGAACTGGAAATTTGTAAAGTCGTTATCGGTTGGCGTGCAATTGCTATCTTTGATAACCGCCTCTCAATTTTATAAACACATCAAATCTACCCAATCCGACCAAATCCGCAAAATTCTCCTCATGACACTAGGCTGTCACGATTGGTCTACGCCTAAATCCACACGAACGCAAGCAAACACAAAACGGTACGCTCATGAAAGTGAGCTTCATTAAAGGTGATGCCATATACAAACCTCGAATTGACTTTTTATTGACTTTTTAAAAAGTCGCAAAAAGCCCCGTGTTCGATAAGTCTATATATAGCAAGGAATTAGCAGTCGGGCAAGGCGGATTTGAACCGCCGACCTCTTGGTCCCGAACCAAGCGCGCTACCAACTGCGCTATTGCCCGTTCGTCGGTTTTTCCGGCGTGAAAAAAAATAGGGCTGTTCAAAAACTTCAGTTTTTGAACAGCTTCCTTGATTTTAGGTGCGATGTTTAAAATTAAGTCATTACAATACACAGACTTAATTTTAAACTCGATAGGCTGTCGAAAAAGTAACCGACTTTTGAGACAGCCATTGTTACGGGAGCGACGGGGCTCGAACCCGTGGTCTCCGGCGTGACAGGCCAGCGCGATAACCAGCTTCGCTACGCCCCCGTGATTTTTATACTATAGCATAATTTGATTTTTTATGTCAAGTACGTAGAATGCCTTTGAATTTAGATCGAATGATCGGCACGCCGTTTTTTCGTAAGGGTGTACAAAGGCGTCCGTATGCACGATACGCCTACGCCCGACCGGAGCAACGCGGAGCGGCCGCCGGAGCTGATGCGAGGCGGCTGGAGCGGATGCGGAATTGCGGAGGGCGGGATCGCAAAACGGTGTCGTCCGAATGCCCTCCGTCGAAGCGTCGAAGATGCGATGCGCGAGGTTTTGTTACGTCTCGCTTATTCCATCGTTTTCGGAATTATTAAATTCAATATGATGCCGACGACGGTCGAAAGCGCGACTCCGCCCAAGCTGAACACGAAATCGCTTCCGACGGTAAACTGTAAAATACCGCCGCCGATCCCGATGACCATGACGACCGACGAAATCGTCAGGTTGCGTTTGTCTTTATAATCGACGCCTTCTTCGACGAGTGTACGCAAACCGCTGGATGCGATAAGTCCGTACAGGAGCATCGAAACGCCGCCGAGCACGGGGCCGGGTATCGTTTGAATGACGGCACCGAATTTTTGGCAAAATGACAGCACGAATGCGATGACCGCAGCCCCTCCGATGACCCACACGCTGTACACTTTCGTAATCGCCATAACGCCGATGTTTTCTCCGTATGTCGTGTTCGGCGGCCCGCCCCACACGGCAGCCCATGCGGTTGCAAGGCCGTCACCGACGAGCGTCCGGTGCAAGCCGGGGTCTTTCAAAAAATCCTTTCCGACGACACGGGATGTCGTGAGCGTATCGCCCAAGTGTTCGCAGATCGTAGCGAGCGAGACGATGACGAAAGTGAGTGAGGCGACGAAATTGAATTTCGGTGCGAGCCAAAAATACTTACCGGCCGCATCGGTTTGCAAAAACGGGAGCGCAAACCACTTCGCTTCGCGCACGACTGAAAAATCGATGACGCGGTATGCGGGAAAAAAGGCGCCCATGACGAGTGCGAAGATATAACCGCCGACAAGTCCGATCAATATCGAAATCGTGTTGAAAAAGCCTTTCAAAAAAATCGTCGCGACTATGGCGATGCCGAGCGTTACGACTGCGATGCTCACGTATGCGAGCGAATAATCCTGCATCGCACCGCTTGATCCGACATACATCGCTTCTTTGATCGCGGTCGGCGCAAGGTTCATGCCGATGACTACGATGACCGAGCCGATGACTACCGGAGGAAGCGCTTTGTCGATCCAGCCTTTGCCCGTAAATTTAATAATGAGCGCGACGACGCAGTAGAACAGACCTGCGCAAATCGCCCCTCCCATCGCATAGGCGGCGCCGTATTGCTCGCCGATTCCGATAAGCGCGGGGATGAAGGCAAATGACGAACCTAAAAACGCCGGCACTTTCGCTCCCGTAATGAGGATGTAGATGAGCGTTCCTGTACCCGCGGTAAAAAGCGCGGTCGACGGACTCAAACCCGTCAAAAGCGGCACGAGGATCGTCGCGCCGAACATGGCAAACACGTGCTGAAAGCTCAGCGGGATCCACTGCGCGAGCGGCGGTTTGTCGTGAGGTCCTAAAATTTTCGATGAATCCATAAAGAAACTCCCATAAAAACTTTTGCAGAAAGTTGCAACTTTCGAAAAAGTTTTTAGTCGTGCGCGCGAGCGCACACGTCAGATAATCGAGTTTGCAAAATAAAGTGTATCATATTCATACGTCTATCATCAAACAATACGCATACACATCTTCTGCAAACATCCGCGCAAACTCGAGGTAAAAAGCGACGGCGATAGTTTAGACGGCGCTTTTTACCATGTCTCCTGTGTGATACAAATCGGCACAGTATAGCATAAGCCTTTTTTTTTGAAAAGAATTTTTGCATTTAATTTTTGCATTTAACTTTCACATCGATTTTAACGATAAGATCTCCCTTGATAATAAGATTTCCTTCCGATTGACGCTCTCCCCTCGCTTCCGCTATAATGAATATTCGCACCGATAGGTGTGTTATTTTAGGACTTGGCCCCGTTCGGTTCGAGTTCTACGGAGGATTACAGTGGTCAAAATCAGACTGAAAAAGTTCGGCACGCAAAAACGTCCCTACTATCGCGTCGTTGTCATGGATGAGCGTTCTCCGCGCGACGGCCGGGCGATCGAAGAAATCGGTACCTATATGCCGATCGAAGCTGCGGAAAAGCAGATCAACATCAATGTCGAACGTGCGAAGTATTGGCTCGGAGTCGGTGCACAGCCGACGGACATCGTCGGTAAGCTGCTCAACAAACAGATCCGTTCCGCAAAGTGATTGCATCGAGGCGGCTGAATGGAAAAGGATTTAATCGAATATATTGCAAAGTCGCTTGTCGATGATCCTTCTGCGGTTTCGGTGACCGCAGCGGAGGGTGAACGCGGACCCGTTTTGCAGCTGAAAGTGGCTGAAAGCGATATCGGTAAAGTGATCGGCAAATACGGCCGTATCGCAAAAGCGATGCGCACGGTGCTGAGCGCATCGGCGGCAAGGGACGGAAATCATTACAGTCTCGACATCTTAGACTGAAAGGCAGATGAAAGATCAGCTTGCAGTCGGCTTTATCCGCGGTCCGCACGGGATTACGGGTGAATGTAAAATAGAGAGTGCTTCCGGCGCGTACGATCACATCGTTTCGCTCAAGGATGTCACTTTACGGCACGGCGAGGAAACCGAGCGGCGCAGAGTCGAATCTGCGGACTGGGGCGGCACCTGCGTGTTTATGAAATTGGCGGGAATCGATTCTCCCGAAGCGGTACGAAAGTACAACGGATGGGAAGTGGTCGTACCGCGCGAGTGTGCCTATCCTTTGAAAAAAGGAGAATGGTACATCGATGATTTGAAAGATTGTTCTCTCGTATATGAGAGGAAAAACGGATCGGCGGCTTCGGCCGCGCCTGTCGAAACGATAGGCAAGATCACGGACGTATTGGAAGGCGGAGCGGCGCAGCTTTTGGAAGTGCGCATCTCCGAGGCTTGCAGCGTTCTTGCGGACGATGTCAAACGCACCGTTTCGGGAAAACCGAAAACGGTTTATGTTCCTTTTACGGAGGAGCATATCGGCGCGGTCGATATCGAAGGCAAAACGGTGGAGCTGATGCACCTCTGGATTCTGGAGTGATTCCATGCAATTTACTGTGCTGACCTTATTCCCGGATATCCTGCGCGCGTACTTCGAAAATTCGATTATGGCGAAAGCGGTTGAAAAGGGAATTATTTCCTGCGTCTTGACGGATATCAGGGATTTTGCCCGTGATAAACACCGTTCCTGTGACGACGGTCCGTATGGCGGCGGAGCGGGACAGCTTATGCTCGCCGAGCCGCTCGGAGAAGCGCTCGACAGCGTAGAGGCGTACAAAAAGCGCGTCATCTATGTGACGCCCGGAGGAAAGCCTTTTACGCAGGCGAAAGCGCTTGAGTTAAGCCGCGAAAGCGAAATCGTCATTATCTGCGGACGGTACGAAGGGATCGACCAGCGGATAATCGATCGGTACGTCGACGAAGAGATTTCGATCGGGGATTACGTTATGTCGAGCGGAGAGGTTGCGGCGGAAGTCGTCATCGACACGGTGTACCGCCTGATCGACGGCGTCATTTCGGCGGAATCGCTCGACGAAGAAAGCTATTCGGGCGGACTGCTTGAATATCCGCAGTATACGCGGCCGCAAAATTATCGGGGAGAAGAAGTACCCGAAGTGCTGCGGTCGGGAAACCACGAAGCGATACGCGCGTGGCGGCTGCGAAAGAGCATTGCGAAAACGCTTGCCAATCGGCCGGACTTGATAGCGTCTGCGCGAAACGCGGGTACGCTTTCGGAGGAAGCCGAAAAAATTATTAAGGAAATTACGGAGCAGGTTTCGCTTAAAACCGCCGGAAAAAAGAAGCGGGCGAAACGGACTCGGGAAGCTGGAGACTGAGATGGATATCATTAAGGGTATTGAAGAAAAACAAAAGCGCGCGAGCGCCATGGGATTTAATGTCGGCGATACGGTAAAAGTTTTCTTTAAAATCGTCGAAGGCAAAACGGAACGCATTCAAGTGTACGAAGGTGTCGTCATCGCGAAAAACGGCGGCGGTACGCGGGAAACGTTCACTGTTCGCAAAGAGTCGTACGGCGTCGGAGTCGAGCGCGTGTTCCCGATGCACTCGCCGCGGATCACGAAAGTAGAGATCGTGCGTCCGGGCAAAGTCCGCCGTGCAAAACTCTATTACCTCCGCGATGCCGTCGGTAAAGCGAAGCGCATTAAAACGCGCGTCGGCGGAAATATCGCCGCAGCTCTTGCCGAACGCAATGCTCGAGTCGATGCCGCGGCTGCAGCCCAGGAAGCTGCAATCAAAGAAGAGCAAAAAGAAGAACACGCAGCGGAAGCGGCTGAAAAGGCAAAAAAGAAATAATGTGTCGCTTCTGAAAACTCAAGCGGTTTTTAGAAGCGGATGGAGCTGTCCCAAAAGTCGCTTGCTTTTTCGACAGCCCCTCGATAATTTTTCCGGCGCATGGATACGATTTCCCGCGTATACGTTCAAACGGCTTCCCTTTCCCCTATGCCGAACCGGCACGAGATTCGCGAAGGGGATGTCGTTTCCGTGCACATCATTTCGCAGACGGGGCAAAATTCGTATATCGCTTCTTTTGCGGGCGGCAGGTTTTCCGTTACGTCGGAAAGACCGCTTATGGAGGGTGCGGTTTTTTCCGCTTCCGTTTCGCTCAAAGACGGAACGCTCGTCCTTTCACCGCTTATCGCCGATGCCCCCTTTTCAAACGAACATCTCGTAACGACGTTTTCGACGGCGCTCAACCCCGACGGAACGCTCTCCGATGCGGAGCTTGTCCGCTATTTTACTTCTCTCGATCTTCCCCCCGATTCTGTCACAGCAGCTCTTTTTGCCGCGATGCAGTCGCTCGGCATGAAATTCGACGAGAGGATTTTTAACGATGCGCGCCGCGTCGCGCTCTTGTTTCCCGGGCGTGAAAAAGAAGCCGCACAAGCGGCTCTGCTTTTGGAACAAAAAGGCATCCGTATGGAAAAAACTTCCGTCGCCGCTATCGTCGGTGAAAACGAAAAGAGCGATAAGGACTCCGAAAGCGATGCAGATTCTCAAAACGGCGGACGTGCAAAGAGAGGAGGGGCGGACGGAAAGAGAAGCAGCGATCCGCAAAACGGCGGAAAAAACGAAAGCGCGGAAGAAGGCGGTTTCGTGAAAGAGGGAAATTCCGTGCAGAGCGGGCGTCAAAGCGGATCCGATGCGGGGCGGCCGCTGAAAGCGCTCGTTTCCGAAATCGAAGCGGAAGTGCGGCGATTTTTTTGCGGCACGTTGTCGGGAAAGAGAGCTGCAAACGGCGCGGTGCAGGGCAAAACCGCAACGATCGACACTGAGGCGTCCGATGCGGCATACGATGTGAGAGCGGAGCGCGCACTTGAGCAAAGCGAAGGCGGCGTCCTCACTCTTTTCAATCACCGCGGATTTTCTTCCGGCGCGGGCTGGATTCAGATCCCTTTCGAGATTTCGTTCGACGGCGGGGCAAAGACGGGAAGCGGCGTTCTCCGTTTTTTTACGGACGCGCGACAAAAAAAAGCGGAAAAATGTACGGTGACGCTCGATTTCGGTGGGCAATTTTATTATTTTGTGATATACTTACAGAAAGGGCGCGTGCTTTACGCTGTACAGGGCACGGACTCTGCAGATGAAAGCGCGGCGCTCGAAAAAGCGCTCGAAGCGGCGTTCGGCGGAAAATCGTTCAGTGTCGAACGCTCGGACGGCAGTGCGCTTTCAGGGTTTTACGAAAAAAGCGGTATTTCCGTTGTCAGAGGCAGCGTATGAAAAAAGCGGTTGCGCTGAAATATCCCGAAGGAGCGCCTTCGCCTTTTATAACGGCATCGGCTCGGGGCGAAGCTGCGGAAAGGCTTGCCGCAATCGCAAAAGAGCAGGGTATCACTGTCGTCGAAAATGCGAACCTTGCCGATGTTTTGACGCTCGGAGAAATCGGCTCATATGTGCCGGAAGAAACGTGGGGCGTACTCGCGGGTATATTCGCCTTTGTGCTGCAAGCACAGGCTAAAAACGATAAAAGGATATCTTAAAAAAATCGATCGGATTTTTAAGGGACGAAACTTATTGAAGGTTCGATTTCGAGTGATGCTTTCAAAACTCGATAGTCGACCTTACAGAAATATGGGGGAGATGCTATGGCAGGTTTTTTAAAACTTACGCAAAACGATATCAAAGAAGGTATGCGCTTTTCCGCGCCGGTATTTTTCGACGACGGAAAAAATATGTTTCTCGCCGCGGGAAAGCCGGCAAAGCCGTATCATCTTGCGGCGCTCAAAACATGGAACATCCCGTTTTTGCTCACCGTCGGGCACGTCCTTTCGCAGGCGGAAATCGACGCGCAAACGAACGCGAACCTCGAGGATGTGGACGAACTCGAACCCGTCGACGACGATACGCCGGTAAACGTGTGACGGAAAGCGGGGATCGTCAATCGTTCAAAGCGAGTCCAATCGATCCGTGAACGCTTCAAAAAAATCGATCGGAAAAGCCGGAGAAGAAAAGGCTGCGCGTTATTTGATCGAAAAGGGGTATTCGATCGTCGCGCGGAATTGGCAGACAAAAAGCGGCGAAATCGATATAATAGCTTTATCGAACGACGTGCTCGTTTTTGCCGAAGTGAAGACGCTTCCGAGCGGGAACGCCGATATGCTGTCGCACGTGCTCGACGGCCGGAAACAAAAAAAAATTATAGAAACGTCTAAACGTTTTCTCGTAAACAATCGACAATATAGTAAGCACTATATCAGATACGATGTGATCGTTGTGGATATGCCGTCTTTGCCGGCCGTATATCACATTGAAAACGCTTTTTCGGAGCTTGTATGATTTCCGGTCTGAAAACAACTACTCTCGTTCTCGAAAAACAAAAAGCGGACATACCGCCCCGCCTGCTCGCGCTGCGGGAGATGATTCGGGATGCGGAGTATATCGATACGGCCGTACAGAGGATCGCTCAGGTTATCAGCAAAAAATTGATTGAAAACCCGGAAGACGATCCGCTGTTCATGGAATAACGGGAGACACCATGGGAAAGAATGCAAAGCGGGGACGCGGCAGGCGGGATTGGAAAAACCAAAATACGCAAAACGCGCGCTCCGGCGGCAAACCAGCCGATGATAAAGATACAAAACTTCGAGAAGCTGCTATTCAACGCCATCTCTATGACAATATCGCCGACCAAAAGAAAAAAGACGAAGCGATCCGTGAACTCAAGCAGCGCCGCGTCGTATGTCCCGTGTGCGGAAAAGATATCGAAGATATGGCGAGCGCCGTCATCGATAAAGCGTCGGGAAATCCGGCGCACTTCGATTGCATTTTGGAACAACTGAATAAAACGGAAACGCTCGGCGAAAACGAAAGGATCGCATATATCGGTCAGGGACGCTTTGCGCTTTTGCGCTACGAAGATCCGCGCGACGTAAAATCATTTAAAATTATTAAAACGATAGAGTGGGAAGGGCGCGATGCAAAACTTCCGTGGCGAAGCGAACTGAGCAGCCTCTACAGTCAAGTCTAGTGCGGTGAACGCAGTATACGAAAATATCACATATTTTGCACTTTGCAATCGCGCGGTCGGGTAGCACGGCATCGATTCCGTCGTATTTTGCATTGCGCGCAGTAGTTTTAAGTCCGACGTTTGCGCGGTAAAGACGACCGGTTATTTTATCTGCATATTGTTCAATAAATCGATGTATCTCGATACGGATTCTTTATAAAAACCTTCGGCGGAATCAAGCAGAATGATGTGTATAAGGTCCCCTTTATAACGATTAAATTCTTTTTTGAAGGGCAAAATATGAAACCCTTGGGCATCTCCGGATGAGCTTACTTTCAGCGGTTCTTCTATCTCCGTTTCCAGCGCACGGTTATAGGGCGCTCTTACAATCGCAAGAAGACCGTGCATACCGCCGAATCTGATATATTCCTGCGGATTTGAATACTCGTAGATTTCATATTGATCGGATACCGCAAATGTAATCTTTTTTCTATTGGGCAGAGATTCAATGATGCGGGTAACCTTTTTATCATTCGATAAAAACGAAGTGATCATTATAAAGTAGGTAGAATCCGAATATTGTGCCGCTTCTATCGGAACCCGTATTTGAATCGATACGCTGCCGTCGGAGAGGTTGGAAAAACGGGGTTGGTCATCGGAGGCAAGCGGAAGCCATAATCCGAGTAAGCGCGAAAAAAAGCCCTTGCCGCTTTCCCGCTCCACGGGGCGGAACACCTCCGTAAAGGGAACGTCTCCGTCCTTATAATCAATAAAATCATCTTGTAAACTCCGCAGCAGCTTATTGTTTGCCGGATCCAAGCCGGTTGCATCATAATAATACAGTAAATCCGAAATCGCTCTTTTAGGCATCAAAGCCAATAATTCAGCATACGCATAATCGGCGATAAAATCGGGATGCAGTTTTTCCCGCGGAATCCGTTTTAGAACATAGTCAAATTGCCGTATCGCTTCAAAAGGTTTGCCGGCATGCGCATAAAATGAGCCCAAAAACCACTTATAGCGGTAATCTTTGTCTTTGATTTTTTCTATGGCATTATAGGCTCGTACGGTTTCTTCATAAGAATCGTCGGCATCCAAATGATACAGAGCTTCGCATACATAAGCCTTTAAAAGCAAATATTCCTGATTTTTATTTTCCGGATATTCGGAAAGTATTTTAAGGATGCCTTTGAGTCTTTCCCTGTATTCAGCTTTTGAAAACGGCGCCTTCCAATATTCATCGGGAATGAACCCGTTTAAAAACGGCGCATTTTTGTACAAAAAATCGAGTTCATCGGCATATTTTTGCACCTTTTTTATTTTTGCCGTATCGATATACTGTATATCTACGCAAAAAATATTGGCAAAAGCAAAGAGCAGGGCAAAAATAAAAAAACGTTTTTTCATTGCGGCCTCCCGTACAATTCTATAAAACCACGGTTTTTACTCTTATAGTTCCCTCTAAAAACTGCAGTTTTTGTCCTATAGTATGTCAGCAAAGCGGTATTTTTACAAGGGCGAATGTCGAATTTTGAAGGCGCAGTCCGAAAAGATAGCTTTCGGCAGATCGGCGATACCGTTTCGACTATGATCGAAATTGTATACAAGTTTTTGATTTTATCGATTATAATCGAACTTGCGTCGAGGGGTTACGAACTAAAAATCGGAAAGCTGAAAGACAGGGAAATCGATTTTATCGCGCAAAAAAACGATCGGATTTTTTATTATCAGGTCGCCTATCTGTTGACCGATGAAAAAACGCGCGAGCGGGAATTCGGGGTATATAAATCGATTGAAGACAATTTTCCGAAATATGTGCTGTCCATGGATCGCGTCGATTTCGGCAGGGACGGCGTTATTCACAAAAACATCGTCGATTTTTTATCGGAGACGGTGTAGCGAAAATGGGGTGCGGAAAGGAAGATTATGAAAAAAAATATTGACTTCATTATTTTTAATTTTTATTTGCTCAAATTGTTTCTGCGCGATTTGGAAAGGAAATTTAAACAAATTTTAAGTACCCAAAAAGAATATCAATTAAAAAAGATAAAAAACGATCCCTACAAGATGATGCGGTTTCCCTATGATTTGACGGATCAAAAAATTCAGGAAATGAGCGCTACGAAAGTTGTTTCTACAAAAAAGGTGATTTTATCATCTTTTGACAAAGATTTTTATTATATTGCCTGGTATTATGTTTATGATCCCGAAGTAATTTATAGTTATTTGTATGAATTATCTGATAACAAATTATTGGAGCAAAGTTCCGTTTGGATACAAAAAATCGAATTCAATACCGACAAGTCCAATTATATTTTTGATATGATGGATTATCGTTTTCCCGGATTTTTACACAAACCGAATTATTTCAGTAATTATTACTTGTCAAATTTTTATTTTCAATGTGAAGCAAATAGTATTGAAAACACGCTCAGCTATATTAAAGATATTGACACAGATGGAAATGACGAGATTTTTTCATTGGAGAGTATACATGCAG
>NZ_JAFEVM010000045.1:0-18068 GCF_016901105.1 Treponema sp. Marseille-Q4523
ATACGAATGTATGAATAGTGAATACTTAAAAGGAGGCATGATAAAAAGGTAATACGGCACTTGTTCAAGTCAGAGTTGATGAAGCTCTAAAAGATGAAGTTACTGATATCTATAATCATTACGGACTGGATTTACCGACAGCTATCAGGATTTTTATGAAAAAAACGGTTGCAGTTAATGGACTTCCTTTCGACCTTAGAGATGACTCAAATAAAAAAAATATCTGGCAATATTTCGGAAGCGGCAAAGATATCGAAATGAATATATCCGCTGAACCGGATTTTTCTGCTGATACAAAGCTGGAGGCAATGTGAAGTATTTTTTGATTTATATCCGACAGCCGTTTTTGATAAAAAATCATCAGTAGAATACGGAAAATTAAGAAAAATTTTATCGTCAAACGGCATCATAATCGGTCCGAATGACATGATGATTGCAGCGACAGTTCTGGCAAACGACGGAACCTTGATAACACATAATGTCGAAGAGTTTTCAAGAGTCGAAGGCCTATTAATTGAGGATTGGACGACAGAATATCCGGCAAAATAATCCCACGATGAATAAATCATCTGCGTCTCCCCTGCCCCTCGCCGATTTTTCGCGGTATTTTTCGTCAATTTTTTCGCTTTACATTTTCGGAATAATGCTTTATTATTTTCCTTGTGGATGTGCCGTCGGCACAAGAGGGAGCAATCCCCATACAAGACTTGCTGTAGCAAAGTAGCAGTGCAGAGGAACAAAAATTGGCATTCAAAGTCACGATCATCGGAGCCGGTCAAGTAGGCTCTACGATCGCGTATTCGCTCACCGTTAAAGGCATCGCGTCTGAAATCGTAATGATCGATATCAATACGCAAAAAGCTTTGGGCGAAGCGCTCGACATTAGGCAGGGTACGCCGTTCTGCGACCCCGTAACCATTTATGCAGGAACCTACGTGGATGCAAAGGATTCCGATATCGTCATCCTGACATCGGGCGTCGCTCGAAAGCCCGGACAGTCGAGGCTGGATTTGGCGCAGACGAACGTCGACATCACGAAGAGCATCATCCCCGAAATCATCAAGTATGCTTCGACGGCGATCTACGTGATCGTTTCGAATCCCGTAGATATTTTGACATATCAATTTTACAAAATGTCGGGACTGCCGCAAAATCAGGTTTTCGGTTCGGGAACGATCCTCGACACTGCCCGCCTTCGCGCACGCATTGCCGAATACTACCACATCGCACAGCAAAACGTACATGCATACGTTTTCGGCGAACACGGAGATTCATCGTTTATTCCGTGGTCGCTTGCAAATATCGCGACGATCCCCGTCGACGAATATAAATCCTGTCTCGAAGACAACGACAAACTCATTCCGCCGCTCGTTCACGACGAAGTCGAATCCTATATTCGAAGTTCGGGCGGAAAGATCATCGAACGCAAAGGGGCGACCTTTTATGCCGTAGCGATTTCGGTCGCGCACATCGTCGACTGCATCAACAACGCCGCCGACACGACGCTCACCGTTTCCGCGATGGCGAACGGCGAATACGGCATAAAAGATGTAAGCCTTTCCATGCTTTCCGTCGTCGGCCGCACGGGATTTCACGGGCACTTGCTCGCACCGCTTTCCGATATGGAAATCGTACAGATGCGGCGCAGCGCGGACTGCTTAAAAGACGTGATCAAACAGATACGGTTTTAGTATCGGCGATTTGATGTGATTGCGGACGATCGTTCGCAGGATCGGAAAATGCGCCGAATACGAAGATCCCGTTTTAATAAAAACAGGATTTCAAAATCCGTTTGACATCTTGCGTCGCTGCCCGATTATCGGTTTCTTTTTCCGAACACTATCCTCACCCGCAATCATTTCATCTTAACAATTGCGATTCGGTCGTTTCGAATTTAATAAAATTCGAAACGATTACTTACAATAGTGACATACGGGGAAAAGCGATGGGCGATTTCAGAATTGAACACGATTCGATGGGAGAAGTAAAAGTTCCCGCCGATAGATATTGGGGAGCGCAAACCGAGCGCAGCCATGAAAATTTCCGCATTGGTGTCGGTATTGAAACGATGCCGCGCGAGATCACAAAAGCGTTCGGGCATTTGAAAAAAGCCGCCGCGCGCGCGAACTGTGCGCTGAAGCCTGAAAAGATGACGGCGGAAAAACTTTCGTGCATAGAAAAAGCCTGCGACGAAGTGATCGAAGGAAAACTCGACGAACACTTTCCGCTCGTCGTATGGCAGACGGGAAGCGGCACACAGTCGAATATGAACGCGAACGAAGTGATCGCAAACCGCGCAAACGAAATCGCGGGTAAAAAGCTCTGTCATCCGAACGACGACATCAACATGAGTCAGTCGAGCAACGATACTTTTCCGACGGCGATGCACATCGCAGCCGTCGTCGAAATCGAAGATAAACTCTTTCCGGCGATCGACTTGCTTGTATCGACGTTTAAAAAGCTCGAAGCGGTAAACGAAAACGTCGTCAAAAGCGGGCGCACGCACTTGCAGGATGCCGTCCCGATTTCGTTCGCACAGGAGATAAGCGGCTGGCGGACGTCCCTCGAAAAAGACAAAACCCTCATTTCACTCGCGCTTCCCGAATTGAAAGAGCTCGCTCTCGGCGGTACGGCCGTCGGTACGGGACTCAACGCGCCTCGAGGCTTCGACGTAAAAGTTGCCGAAGAACTGTCTTCTCTCACCGGAAAGCGCTTTATCACGGCTCCGAATAAATTTCACGCGCTCACGAGTAAAGACGAAATCGTCTTTGCACACGGAGGAGTAAAAGCGCTCGCGGCGGATTTATTAAAAATCGCAAACGACGTGCGCTGGCTCGCTTCGGGGCCGCGCTGCGGTCTCGGCGAAATACACATCCCTGAAAACGAGCCGGGTTCTTCGATCATGCCGGGAAAAGTCAATCCGACGCAGTGCGAAGCGGTGACGATGGTCGCGGTGCAAGTGATGGGAAACGACGTCGCCGTCGGTATCGGCGCGAGTCAGGGCAATTTCGAACTCAACGTATTTATGCCGGTTATCGCGTATAATTTTTTGCAGTCGGTACGCCTGCTTTCCGAAGCGATCGTGTCGTTCAACGACAACTGCGCGTCGGGCATTACGGCGAACAAAGAAAAAATGCACTTCAACCTCTACAATTCGCTCATGCTCGTCACCGCGCTGAATCCGTACATCGGTTACGAAAACGCGGCAAAGACGAGTCACAAAGCGTACGAAGAAAACATTTCGCTGAAAGATGCATGCGTATCGCTCGGTTTTTTGACTGCGGAAAAATTCGACGAAGTTTTTCATCCCGAAGAAATGGCGGGCGTAAAGCGTTGAAGCGCGGTGCCGGATGCGACGGGCTTTGCAAAGAGCACGACGCGCTCGGAGAAAAGTTTTATTGAGGGGTTTTTGAGTATGGACGATCACCGTATATATTCGTATTTTCCGGGATGTACGCTTCGGAACAAAGCGATCGATTTGGATCGCTATGCCCGTTCCTCGGCCGAAGCGCTCGGGTTTACGCTCGAAGAGATTCCCGATTGGCAGTGCTGCGGCGGAACCTATCCGCTGGCAAAAGACGAAATCGCGACAAAGCTTTCATCGGTGCGCGCACTTGCGGCCGCCCGCGATGCGAAGAGGGAACTCGTTACGATATGCTCGGCGTGTCACAACGTCATAAAGCAGGTAAACGACGATATGAGGCGGGACGACAACGTCATCGTAAAAGTCAACAACTATTTTAAAAACGACGGCATCTCCTATCACGGGGAAACGAAGGTGCTGCACTATCTCGAAGTGCTTCGCGACGCGGTCGGCTGGGAAAACGTCAAAGCGAAAGTGACGAAACCGCTTGCGGGCAAAAAAATCGGAGCGTACTACGGCTGTCTCCTGCTGCGGCCGGGACGCGTTATGAAGATGGACGATGCGGAAAATCCGAGCATCCTCGAAGATTTTATATCGGCGATCGGAGCGACACCGGTGCGTTATTCGCTTCGGAACGAATGCTGCGGCGCGTACACGATGTTCGACGGCGGGGATATTCCCGAAAAACGGTGTAAAAAAATTTTGGATAACGCCGAATCGCAGGGAGCCGAGCTGCTCGTCACCGCCTGCCCGCTCTGCCGTTATAATCTCGTAAAAAATCGGAGCGCTGAAAACGTAAGCGTTCTGTATTTTACCGAACTGCTCGCCGAAGCGCTCGGCGTCAAGGAGCAATGCCGTGCTGCAGTCTGAACTCAATAAGATCCGCGATGAAATACTTTCGGTCAGCGGAGTAAACGTGCGCAAGTGCATGCAGTGCGGAAAGTGTTCGGGTACTTGCCCGTCCTACGACGATATGGAATATCATCCGCACGAATTCGTACACATGGTCGAAACCGGCGATATCGAAGCGCTTTTGAAAACGGAATCGATGTACCGCTGTCTGTCGTGTTTTGCGTGCATGGAGAGGTGTCCGCGCCAAGTCGAACCTGCGAAGATCGTGGAAGCGGTGCGCACCGTCGTCGAACGCGAGCGGGGTGCGGAACGCCTCGCCGCGGAAAAAGTGCCGCTGTATATCGACGGCGATATACCGCAGCAAGCGATCGTCAGCGCATTCAGAAAGTATAGGAAGTGAGTATGCGGAAAATCGGAGTTTTTGTGTGCCACTGCGGCACGAATATAGCGGGCACGGTCGATGTAAAAGCCGTCGCGGACGCGCTCGGAAAAGAAGCGGGCGTCGTCTTTTCGACGGACTACACCTATATGTGTTCGCAGACGGGTCAGGATCTCATAGCCGACACGATAAAAAAACACGAGCTCGGCGGAGTCGTCGTGTGTTCCTGTTCGCCTCGTATGCACGAAGCGACGTTCCGAAAGTGTGCGGAAAAAGCGGGTATCAATCCCTACCTGCTCGAAGTAGCGAACATCCGAGAGCAGGATTCGTGGATATGCAAAGATATGCCGACGGCGACGGCAAAAGCGATTTCGCTCGGAAAAGCTGCGATCGCAAAAGTGCTGTTGAACGAACCGCTCACTGCGGGCGAAACGCCAGTCACCAAACGCGCTCTCGTCATCGGCGGAGGTATCGCGGGCATTCAGACGGCGATCGACATCGCGGACGCGGGGTTTCCGGTAGACATCGTCGAAGCGAAGCCGACGATCGGCGGCAAAATGGCGCAGCTCGACAAAACCTTTCCGACGCTCGACTGTGCGGCCTGTATCCTCACGCCGCGCATGGTCGAATGCGGGCAAAATGAAAATATCAGGATCCTCTCGTACAGCGAAGTGACGGATATCAAAGGATTCGTCGGAAACTTTACCGTGACGATAAAGCGCAAAGCGCGCTACGTCGACGAAACGAAATGTACGGGCTGCGGCGAATGCGTGCAAAAGTGTCCGCAAAAAAAAGTGCCGAACGAATTCAATATGAATCTCGACAAGCGCTCCGCGATCTATATTCCCTTTGCGCAAGCCGTTCCGAAAATCGCGACGATCGATGCCGCACACTGCATGAAGCTCACGTCGGGAAAATGCGGCGTCTGTTCGATGGTGTGTCAGGCTAAGGCGATCGACTACGGTGCGAAAGATACGTTCATCGAAGAAAAATACGGAGCCATCGTTGCCGCGACCGGCTACAATCCGATCGACTTGTCGAAGTTCGACGAGTTCGCGTATTCGCAGAGCAAAGACGTCGTATCATCCCTCGAATTCGAACGCCTCATGAATGCGGCGGGGCCTACCGGCGGCACCCTGCTCCGCCCTTCCGACGGCAGGCATCCCAAAACGATCGTATTCGTCCAATGCGTCGGAAGCCGCTGTTCGGCGGACGCGGAAAAGGGTCACGAATACTGTTCGAAAATATGCTGTATGTACACGGCAAAGCACGCGATCCTCACGAGAGACCACTACCCCGATACGGAGTGCTACGTGTTTTATATCGACGTGCGTACACCGGGAAAAAACTTCGACGAATTCTACCGGAGAGCGGTTGAACAGTACGGCGTGCACTATATCAAAGGCATGGTCGGAAAAGTGTCCGTCGAAGAAGACGGCACGCTCGACGTGCAAGGCTCGGATCTGCTCATGGATAAACAAGTGCACATCAAAGCCGACATGGTCGTACTCGCCGCTTCCATCGAAGCGGATAAGTCCGCGCGCTCATTGGCGACGATGCTCACCGCGAGCATGGACACGAACGACTTTTTTACCGAAGCGCATCCGAAACTCCGCCCCGTCGAAAGCCCGACTGCCGGCGTCTATCTTTCAGGCTGCGCACAGGGGCCGAAGGATATACCCGAAACGGTTTCGCAGGCAAGCGCGGCGGCGAGCAAAGTTATCGGATTGCTTGTAAAGGATAAACTGAAAAACAATCCCTGCGTCGCCGAATCCGACGAAGCGATGTGCAACGGCTGCTCGCAGTGCGAAAACGTGTGTCCCTACGGTGCGATCACGTATATCGATAAAGACTTCCGCGGCATAAACCGCACGACGGTGACGCGCCGAGTCGCGCAGGTAAACCCTGCCGTCTGTCAAGGCTGCGGCGCGTGTACGGTCGCCTGTCCCTCGGGAGCGATGGATCTCAAAGGATTTACGAATAAAGAAATCATGGCGGAGGTCGATGCGCTATGTCTGTAAAAAACGATACGGCGTTTGCACCCGGTATTTCCTCAAACGCCGGCACGAAAAGCGGCACGAAGCCGAAGACTGTCGATACGGCTGCCGGAAACGATGTTCTCGAAAAAAAGAGTGCATTCAAACCGAAGATCGTAGCCTTTTGCTGCAACTGGTGTTCGTACGCGGGAGCGGATTTGGCCGGCAGCAATCGCCTCGAATATCCCGCCGACGTCAAAATCATCCGCATTCCCTGTTCGTGCCGCCTGAACCCGATCTTTATCCTGCGCGCGTTTCAGCGGGGAGCCGACGGCGTCATCCTCTGCGGCTGTCACCCGGGAGACTGTCACTATACGAGCGGCAACTATTTTGCGAGACGGCGTATGACGCTCCTCTTTTCCATGCTCGAATTCCTCGGCATCGAAAAAGGGAGGACGAGAGTCGAATGGGTGTCCGCGGCGGAAGGCGCAAAATTTGCCAAAACGATGCATGAATTCGTCGAGACGGTAACGGCGCTCGGAGAAAACAAACGGCTGGAGGATTTACGATGCAAAGCGAAATGACCGGCGAATTGGTAAGCCGCGCAAAAGCGCTGCTTGCGGATAAAACCGTACAGCTCGTGCTCGGCTGGAGAAGAGGCCTTTTCGATTACGATGTAACGCCTTCGCTTTTTACGTCGGCGGACGATGTCGAAAAAAACTTCGTATACAACGAATACAGTGCGGCGAATCTGTCGAAATACCTCGTCAAAGAAACGCGCAAAATCGAAACGGCGAAAAATACCGTGCGTGCGAACAACGCGCTTGCAAAACAAAAAGACGCGAACGCCGAAACGCAGGCGGAACCCGAAGCGAAAATACTCGTGTTTTTAAAACCCTGCGACACCTACAGCTTTACCGAATTGCTGAAAGAACACCGCATTTTCAGAAGCGACGTATACGCGATCGGCGTTCCGTGCGACGGCATGAAAGACCCCGAAAAAAGAGAGCTGTCCGAACGCTGCGCCGTGTGCAAAAGCAAAAAACACATCGGCTGCGACGAACTTATCGGAGAAGACGGAGACGTCAGGGATTCCGCGCGCTTCGACGAAGTTGCAAAGCTCGAAGCGATGACGGAAGAAGAGCGCTTTGCGTTTTGGCAAAACGAACTTTCGCGCTGTATCCGCTGCAATGCGTGCCGCGACGTCTGTCCCGCCTGTACTTGTACGACGTGCGTATTCGACAACCCCGCATCCGGCGCTGCACAAAAAGTCGCCGCATCGAGTTTCGAAGAGAGCATGTACCATATCATCCGCGCGTGGCACGTTGCAGGCCGTTGTACCGACTGCGGCGAATGCTCTCGCGTGTGTCCCCAGCGTATTCCGCTGCACCTCATCAATCGAAAATTTATTAAAGACATCGACGAACTCTACGGTTCTTACACGGCGGGAAGCGATATGGAGACAAAGCCGCCGATGCTCACGTATAGGACGAGCGACGCGGAGCCCGACATCATCTATTCGCGTTCGGGAGGTACGTTATGAGAACTTTCGTATCGCTGCCGTTTGAAAAACTCGACGAGCTCTTTGCCCTCATCGCACAAAAGGAAGCGCTGTATATTCCCGTAGACGACGCATCGGGTAAAGCCGATTTTAAACGCTGGAAAAAAGGCGCCGTCCTTTCGTCCGAGCTTAAAACGGTGAGATCGGCAAAAGATTTTTTCTTTCCGAAAATCGAAAACCTCGTGCACTACAAGCTTTCGGGCAAAAAAATCGAAGTCGAAGATCCGCGTACCGAATCGGAAGACTTTGTCGTTTTCGGCGTACGTGCGTGCGACGCTGCAAGTTTTGCGATCGTCGACGACGTGTACATCAATATGGAGCCGGTCGACACCTACTACAAAACGCGGCGTGAACACGGTACCGTCGTCACGCTCGCCTGCTCGGAACCGAAAGAAACCTGTTTTTGTAAACTCTACGGCATCGATGCTGCCGAGCCGCAAGGAGATGCGAGCGCGTGGATCGCCGACGGAAACGTCTTTTTTCGCGCAAACACCGAAAAGGGAGACGCGTTTATCGAAATCATCAAAAGCATGACGAGCGAGAGCGGCGCGGATATCGTCGAAAAACAGCAAAAGGCGACGCGGGAAAAAATCGACAAACTGCCTTTCGTCGATATCGACCTTTCGAAATTTCGCGGCGAAAACATGCTTTCGATTTTCAATCTGCCGGTGTGGGAAAACCTTTCGGAAGCGTGCTTGGGCTGCGGCACTTGTACATACGTGTGTCCGACGTGCATGTGTTTTGACATCAGGAGTTTCGATACCGGATGCGGCATACGGCAGTTCCGCTGCTGGGACAGCTGTATGTTTTCGGACTTTACAAAGATGGCGGCAGAAAATCCGCGACACACGCAAAAGGAGCGCTTCCGTCAGCGCTTTATGCACAAGCTCGTGTATTATCCGATGGATCACGGCGGCGTTTACAGCTGCGTCGGCTGCGGGCGCTGTCTTGAAAGCTGCCCCATCCGCATGAACATCGTAAAAGTTATGAAAACGATAAACGACGACACCCGAATCGAAAAGCCGGAGGTACACGATGGAAAATGACATGTTGATTCCGTACATCGGCGTGATCACCGACATACGCGATGAAACGGGAGACGTAAAGACTTTCCGCGTGGTCGGACGCGACGGGAAAAAATTGTTTTACCACAAGCCCGGTCAGTGCGCGATACTCTCCGTTCCGGGCGTCGGGGATTCCATGATTTCGATAACGTCCTCTCCGACGGTCGAAGCATATCAGGAGTTCAGCATAAAAAAATGCGGATGCGTCACGTCGTGGCTGCATGCGGCCGAAGAAGGACAGGAGATAGGCGTGAGAGGTCCGCTCGGAAACGGCTTTCCCGTCGACACCGTTTTTAAAGGCAAAGACTTGCTCTTTGTCGCAGGCGGTATAGGTCTCGCTCCGCTTCGAAGCGTCATCAACTACGTCCGTTCTCACCGAAGCGATTACGGCAAAGTGACGATCGTTTACGGTTCGCGCTCGAAACAGGATCTCGTCGCGTACAAAGAGATCACCGAAGAGTGGATGAAAGCTCCGGACTTTACCGTATATTTGACGATCGATAAAGCTCAAGACGATTGGGACGGTCACGTCGGTTTTGTGCCGCCCTATGTCAAAGAGCTCAACCCCGATACGAGTATGACGGCGATCATGTGCGGTCCGCCCATCCTCATCCACTTGACGCTCGCCGGACTCAAAGAGATCGGCTTTAAAGATACGCAGATATTTACGACAATGGAGATGCGTATGAAATGCGGCATCGGAAAATGCGGCAGGTGCAATATCGGCGACAAATACGTATGTAAAGACGGGCCGGTGTTTTCGTTCGACGAACTCGGAGCCCTTCCGCCCGAATATTGACGGACGATATGTCGAGTTTGGAAAGTATCAGCTAACAAAGCTGTACTTTTCGAGTTTTATTAAACTCGAAATTTTCCAACTGTTTGAGGTATCAATAAATGGCGAGTTTTGAAAATAAATAAAATTATGCTTACGGCGAGGTTCCGGCTGCGTGCCGTTTCGAGCGTTAGGCTTACGGAAGCCTGCCCCAAAAGCTCGACCGCGGCTAAGCGGACGGGTTCTTGCCGAAAGCATCGATTTATTTAGCTAATATTTTCAAAACTCGAAATTTGACCTAATAATTTAAAGAGGACTGTGCTATGTCGGAAAAATTGATAAACATTTACCTGTTCGGGAAACGATATGAAGTGCCCGAACATCTGACGATCATGAATGCGATGGAATACGCCGGTTACGAACTCGTGCGCGGCTGCGGGTGCAGAAACGGTTTTTGCGGCGCATGCGCGACGGTGTACCGCATCAAAGGACAAAACCGCCTGTACACGTGCTTGGCGTGCCAGACAAAAGTCGTCGACGATATGTACATCGCGACGCTGCCGTTTTTTCCGCTCGTAAAACAAGTGTACGACATCGATGCGGTCACGGCCGAACAGCGGATCATGATGGAGCTCTATCCAGAAATCTACGCGTGCGTCGGCTGCAATGCGTGTACTCGCGCGTGCCCGCAGAATTTGCACGTCATGCAGTACATCGCCTATGCGCAGCGCGGCGAATTTCAAAACTGCGCGGACGAATCTTTCGACTGCGTTATGTGCGGCATCTGCTCGTCGCGCTGTCCGGCAGAAATCAGCCATCCGCAAGTGGCCGAACTCGCGCGCCGCTTAAACGGCAAATACATCCAGCCGGAAGCAAAGCATTTGACCGAACGCGTCGGAGAGATCAAAGACGGAAAATTCGAAAGCCTGATTCAAAATCTTATGGCAAAGCCGATCGATCAAATCAAAGAGCTGTACAACAGCCGCGACATCGAAGCGTGACGAAAAGGAGCGTGAACACATGTATACGGGCATTATGAAAGAGTCGGCGGAAAAGGTCGCCGCAAAGAGAAAGGAAAACGCCGCATTTGAACCGCGCCGCATGAGCGCGGAAGAAAAAGACGCAGTCCTGCGGGAATATCATCCCGATCATATAACGGAGCAGTTTACCGAACTTACAATCGGGCCGAATAAGGGTGAAAAAGCGCCGCTTGAGCTTGCGGAAATTTTACAAGGCATGCCGCGCATAGAACCTGAAAAAATCGATTTGACGAAAGCCGATTACGAAACCGACGTACTCATCATCGGAGGAGGTGGTGCGGGAACGGCGGCGGCGATAGAAGCGGACAACGCGGGCGCAAAAGTGCTCCTCGTCACAAAACTCCGCGTCGGAGATGCGAACACGATGATGGCCGAAGGCGGCATTCAAGCGGCCGACAAAGCGAACGATTCGCCCGAACGGCATTTTCTCGACGCTTTCGGCGGCGGTCACTTCGACGCAAAAAAGGAACTCGTCTACGAACTCGTCACCCGTGCGCCCGAAACGATTCAGTGGCTCAATACGCTCGGCGTCGAATTCGACAAAGAAAAAGACGGCACGATGATTACGACGCACGGAGGCGGCACGAGCAGAAAGCGCATGCACGCGTGTAAAGATTATTCGGGCGCCGAAATCATGCGCACGCTCCGCGACGAAGTTTTAAATCGCGCCGAGCGGATCACCGTCGTCGATTTTACGAGCGCGGTGGAATTATTAAAAGATGAAAAAGGAAACTGTGCCGGTGCCGTGCTCATGAACATGGAAACGAAAGAGCTGCTCGTCGCAAAGGCGAAAGCCGTCATCATCGCGACGGGGGGAGCCGGACGCATGCACTATCAGGGCTTTCCGACATCGAACCACTACGGCGCGACGGCGGACGGACTCGTGCTTGCGTATCGCGCGGGCGCAAAACTCCTCTATCAGTATTCGCTCCAATACCATCCGACCGGCGTCGCCTATCCGCAGCAAGTGTTCGGCGCGCTCGTTACGGAAAAAGTGCGCTCACTCGGCGCAAAAGTGTGCAATATCGACGGGGACGCTTTTATCCATCCGCTTGAAACGCGCGACGTGGAAGCGGCCGGCATCATCCGCGAAGTAAAAAAAGGCAAAGGCATTCCGACGGGTATGGGAGAAGGCGTATGGCTCGACACGCCGATGATCGAGTTGAAAAACGGCGAAGGCACGATCGAAAAGCGCATACCCGCGATGCTGCGCATGTTCGAAAAATACGACATCGATATCAGGCGCGATCCGATCCTCGTCTACCCCACCCTGCACTATCAAAACGGCGGCGTCGAAATCGACAGGGAGTGCAAAACGAATATCGGAAACCTCTTCGTCGCAGGCGAAGCATCCGGCGGCATCCACGGGACGAACCGTCTCATGGGCAACTCGCTTTTGGACGTCGTCGTCTTCGGACGCATCGCGGGAACGGCGGGCGCACGAGAGGCGCAAAAAAACGCGATGCCTCAAAAACTTTCGCTCGAACACGTAAAGGATTTCGAAAAAGAGCGGGCAGCGGCGGGCATAAAAACGCAAACGCGCTCACCCCGCCTTTTGCCGCATTATACGCATAGAGACGGCGAACTCTAAAAACGATATAATCTGCACAGGAAGGAATGATAAAAACTATGGAACATCAGGTACTTGAATTTCTCGGGATCTTAAAAGGCGGCGTATTTTACCCCGCGAGCATTCTCGAATCGATTATGATTTTGTGCTTCGGTCTTTCGTGGCCGATGTCGATCGCCCGCTCGCTGAAATCGAAGTCGACAAAGGGCAAAAGCCTTTTGTTTATGTGCTTTATCACATTCGGCTATATCTGCGGCATAAGCGCAAAGTTTCTCGAACACAAATACAACCTCGCGTTTTGGTTTTATATCCCGAACATCATCATGGTGACGACGGATATATGCCTCTATTTTCGGAATAAGCGGATCGAAAATTCGGTGAGTGAAACGATTATCATCGAAGCGTAAGCGCTCATGCGCCCGTCCGCTTCGATAAAGTCGCGCAAGCGGACGATTTGATTTGCGCGCTCGCCGGTACTATCATATAAAGAATACGACAGCTGTCTGAAAAGCAATCGACTTTTCAGACAGAACCGTTCCGCCTTACGAAGCTGAAAGCTGCGCGATAACGTTAATAAAAATAAGAGGTTCGTCCCCTATGTTTTTTAAAGCGTGAGATTGACCCGGTCTTGCTATCGTTATATCGCCCGGTCCGACTTCGATTTCGACACCGTTTGAATCGGTAAAAAGTCCTTTGCCCGAAATGATGATATACACGTCTTCATTGTTGGTATGCTTGTGCAATCCTATCGCAGCACCCTTCGGCAAAGTAAGCCAACCGATCTCTTTAAAAGCGTCCTGATTTCCGGTTTGATTTCTGGTATAAGAAAAATCGCCCAGCAAAGGTCCGACACCGCCGCCCGCCTTTTCCCTGTTCCACGGCGTAAGTTCGCCTCTTTTATAAACCTGGATGCTCCTATCCATATCTGCACCTTGGCTTTTTTGGGCATACAGCTTTGTCGTTGCCGTAAAGACCGTCACCGCAAATAAACCGATTAAAACCGGTACAAACATTTTCTTTGTTTTCATAGATTGTCCTCTTAGAAAATGATTATAAATCGATTTTAATTCCTCAATTTGCTTCTGTCAATAATTTTGTTAAACTCCCGATTTATCATTTCGTCGTCATATTCATCACGCCGTCCCAATCGTCGGGGATACCCTGTTTGAGGTAATCTTTACAGCGTTCGGCGAACACGAGAGATGCTCCGTCGGCCGGGTTGAGTTTATTGGCATTCATAAACATCTTCCCCGCTTTTTTAAAATCGCGGGCGAGGTATTTGTCGAGCGCTTCGTGGAATTCATCGAGGGACGCAAGTTCGTTCTGCGGCATTTCGCTTTTGAAGCCGAGTATATTGTACAGCTGTACGGGCTTATTGATCCCGACGACGCGCACTCTGTCGAGTCTCCTGGAAACGAGTTCGCCTTTGTGTTCGCCCGAATCGGCTTCGTTCCACGTCGTCTCGGAAACGAGGATCCACGACTTGTAGATTTTATTAACGCCTTCGAGTCTGCTCGCGAGGTTTACGTCATTGCCCATGATCGTGTAATTCATCTTCATATTCGTACCCATGTTTCCGACGACCATATTGCCCGTGTTGATGCCGATCCTCGTTTCGAGTTCGCGCGGAATATCCTTATTCGCAAGGTGCTTCTCATTGTACAGTTTTTCCGCCTGCTTCATGCGCACAGCCGCGGCACAGGCGCGGTATGCATGATCGGGCAAATCGATCGGTGCGCCGAAAAACGAAACGATCGCGTCTCCGATGTATTTATCGATCGTGCCGTTATAGTTCAAAATCGTATCGCTGAGCAAACCGAGGTATTCGTTTAAAATCGATACGAGCTGCGTCGGCGTGACGAGTTCGCTGAACGACGAAAATCCTTTGATATCGGAAAAGAGCGCTGTCATGTGTTTGTCTTCTCCGCCGAGCGAAAGTTTTTCGGGATCTTCGACGATCGCGTTGACAACGTCTTTCGAAAGATAGGTCGAAAACGCACGGCGCAAAAATCGCTTTTCCCTGTCACTGAGCACAAAGCGCAAAATGATCCCCGCGATATATACGAACAGCGTAAAAAGGCCGGGTGCGACCGGCGGAATATAATAGCCGGGGACGATCATGAGCAGCACGAAGGCGCTCACGACGAGAGCTGCTGCGATGCCGATCACGGTATTTTGCATCGCATCGGATCTGCCGTACGTGATCAACATGACGAAAAGCATTAAAACAAAGGCCGCGATCATGCCGCAATACCACGGCAACGGCGTGATAAAATCTCGCTGCAAAATCGTGTTCATAACGTTCGCATGCGTGCCGACATTCGGATAGCTTCGCGTAAAGGGGTTCGTTCCGAGATCGGTCGTGCTCGATGCAGTGTTTCCGATGATGCAGTACGACGCGCGGTATACGTCTTTCATATCGTGTACGTACTGCAGATAGGTTTTATAATTGTCGGAAAGGAGGTCGAATTGCTCTTTCATGACGTCGATAAAACTCTCGGCTTGCTCTTGCTGCAGTCCCGCTTTTAAAAGTTCTTTCATACGATCATCGATCGTTTTCATATAGCCCGCATCTATAAACAAACCGATATCGTCGTAAAAGGCTTCCCTCGCGGCAAAATAGTTTTCGTATTCACCTGCGCTTATCCCGTCGATAAGTTCGCCGTCTTCGTTAAAACCCGCGCACTTGGCAAGCAGCGCCTGCTTTTTTTCGTCGATCGCTTTATATTGTTTTAATAATTTTTCCGCAGCACCCGTATAGGCAAGCGCGCTTCCGTCGGGAGCAAGCAGTTCGTTGCCGCGTATATTGCCGAGCGTTGCGACGACGGCCTCTTCGATAAAATCGAGATCTTTTAAAAAGACGAGCGATTCGTTTCGAAACGATTTTCCCTGCTCACGGTGCAGCCAGTTGATAAGCATGCGCCCGCGGCTGTCGAGCGGTATCTTTACGGTCGTTCTTTCCGTCTCTCCCGGAAAAAGCGCGTTGAATACGATGAGCGAGTTCCGCGTACGCTCCATACGTTCGGCATCGAGCGTATGCAAGAGCGGCGCAAACGAAAGCTGAGCCGCGTATTTTCCGTCGTAATCGTAGAGCAGTTCGATTCTCCTCCGCGTGCCGTCGCTGTCGATGACGACGTTCGTAAACCCCGCGCCTGATGCGCGAGCGATAAGCGTGTGGAGCGCGGGAGCGAATCCCGTTTTTTGTCCGTTATACTGTTCGTCCGACGTATGCTGATTGTCGCGCAGAATAAAACCGCCGGTATCGGTGACGTTCGACAGCAAAATGCGTTTTTGCGCGTACGTCCTTTCTTCGTCGGAAAGCGTGATCGCAACGTCGCGCGTGTTTACCGTAAGCCACGTGTTGCCGAAAAACTGGATCGCTCTTGCAAAATAATCGTCGTTATCGCGGTACATTTTCGATGCGATATCGGCCTGCATATTCGAAAGCGCGGGATCGATGTAATCGGCGATCATATCTTTCGTCACTGCCGGCAACTCCGCGCGGGAGATGAAACCGCGGCTCACCGATTCGGAAAGTTCGTTGATGACGTCGGTGATGTCGCTCCTGCCTGCCGAAATCGCCGCGTTCATATTTTCTTCGGCGTTCGGCGCCACTCCTCGCGGAGACGGTGAAAGGTATTCGACATCGAAAACGACGCTTTCCGCACCGAGTTCGCGTATGCGCAAAAGACAATCGGCGATGATGTCACGGCTCCACGGCCATTCGCCGAGCGCCTGAATCGACTCGTCATCGATGTTGACGAATAAAATCTTTTCCGATTGCTTCGGCTCTTTTCGAAGACCGAGCAAAAGGTCGTACATGCGATAATCGAGTTTTTGAAAAAAACCGAAAACGCCGAGCAGAGAAAAAACGGCTGCACTTACAATGAGAACGATAAAAGCGAGTGATGTAAAAAAAGACGAGCTTTTTTTTGTTTTCTTTTCCTGTGCCATACTGCCTTTCAGTATAGCACACATTTACGCATCTGTCAGAGGGTCTGTCTCAAAAGTCAGAACCGTATACGCTTTTTTTGCAGCCTTTTGTTCGGCTTCCTTTTTACTTTTACCGCTTTCGGGACCGTATGCGGCGTCTCCCAGATGCACCGCGACGGAAAACGTTCGATCGTGATCGGGGCCGGTGACACTCACCGTTTCGTAGCGAGGACACTCTTTCGTCTTTTTTTGATACAATTCCTGGAGCAGGGTTTTATAATCTTTCGAGCCGCGGTCGTCGTGGACTTTTTCGATTTCAGGGACGAGAAACGAAAGCACGTATTTTTCGGCGGCCGCATACCCCGAATCGAGAAAGTACGCACCTATGATCGATTCCATACAGTCCGCGAGTATGGCGGGCTTTTGTCTGCCGCCGCTCAGCTCCTCCCCGTGTCCCAAAACGAGCATTTTGTCGATGCCGAAACGGAGCGCGATCGGCGCGAGCGTCTTTTCCGAAACGACGACGGCTTTGATCCGCGCCAAATCCCCTTCGGGATTATCTTCAAAAGTTTCGTACAGATATGCCGCAGCAGCAAGACCCAGCACCGAATCGCCCAAAAACTCGAGGCGTTCGTTGTTGACGGGATGTTTATCGTCGCTTTCGTTCGAATACGAACGATGGCGGAACGCGAGTTCGAGGAGCGAAAGATCGCGAAAGCGTAAGCCGAGCGGCTTACAAAAGGCAACGAGTTGTTTTTTACGTTCGGATGAAAAGCTTTTTCGTTTTATGCACATAAGCCCGCCAACCTACGTCATAAAAAAAACACAAGCGTGAGGGCTTGTGTTTTTATCATAAGGCGCCTCAACGGCTCCGTTATTTTTTTGCCTGTTCGGCTTTGATGAATTCGTACGCGTCGCGGACGGTTTCGAATTCGTTCGCTTTGTCATCGGGAATGCTCACACCCAATTCTTCTTCGATCGCGTAGACGAGCTCGTAAGTGTCGAGACTGTCCGCACCGAGATCTCCTCTGAAAGAAGAATCGAGGGTAATTTTGCTTTCATCGATTTCCAGCTTCTCGGCAATGAGTTTCTGGATTTTGTTGAATAATTCGTCCATGTTTACGCTCCCTGCATCAGCCGTTTGATTCCGGCGTAATTACCTGACGTCCGCGGTAAAATCCGCATTTCGGACAAACACGATGCGGCTGCACCAGGTTCCCGCAGTTGTTGCACGGAACAAGCTGCGGTGCCACAAGATGCATATTCACACCCTGCCGTCTTTTCGTCACGGCTTTTGAAGTTTTTGATCTGGGTACTGCCATTATACTTAAACCTCGCTTTTTTCTGAATAACTGCGGTCAATAGTACAACAGTTTCCAGCCTAATGTCAATCTATTATAACATTTTTCCGCTTTTAGTCAACGCTCCGCATTGCCTCACGTTAAATCTAACCGAAAAAAAAGCTGTTCATCACGTAAAAATCTAACCCAAAATAGAAGCCCGAAGGAAGGGCAAGATGGGGTTAGACATGAAAACGAAAAAGAAATTGACCGA
>NZ_JAFEVM010000046.1:0-16869 GCF_016901105.1 Treponema sp. Marseille-Q4523
CGGGCAGGGATTACGCATGAAAAAAGTATACACAGAAAAGAGACATAATATAAAATAAAAACGGCGGAACGCGAGGCAGTGGCAATGCCGCCGAGCCGCTCAGACCGATGGCAAGCGAACTTTTTGGTAAAAAAGTTCGCGCAGTCCGATTCCAATCACGGTCTGCCGCGGCGAACGGCAGGGCTGCTGCCGGGAGTGCAGCCGATTTTTTACGGTAATGGTTATTTTTTGAGAAATATAGATTCTCATGCGTAAGCCCTGGAAAGGCGCGTTTATCGAACGTCGAATTGTAAAACACGGGCGGCTGTGCTATAATCAAAAACCGTGAACAGATCCGACAAGCATTTGTACATAATCGGCGCGGGGTTTGCAGGCATCTCCATCGCTTCGGACATCAAGCGCAAAAAAATATTCGGCAAAGTCGCAGCCTTTCTCGACGATGACAAATCGCTCATCGGGCAGGAGTTCGACGGCATTCCGGTGTTCGGTCCCGTCGCCGACATCGCAAAGATATTGCGCTGTACCGACAGTGACGAAGCGATCATCGCGATCCCGAGCGCAAGCGTCGAACGGATAAAAGAAATTTACGAAACGCTCAAATCGGGCGGCTTTAAGCATATCAAAATTCTTCCAAGCGTGAGCCAGATCGTAAACGGTACGGCGCATTTGGTACAGGCGCGCGACATCGATCCTCTGGACATACTCGGACGCACGCCCGTAACCATTTCGCTGAAAGAAAGTCTTTCGTACTTGCGAGGAAAGCGCGTATGCATTACGGGAGCCGGAGGTTCCATCGGCTCGGAGCTTTCACGTCAGCTTTTGTCGGGAGGAGCCGAACGTTTGTACCTTTTCGGACACGGCGAAAATTCCATCTATCAAATAGACCGTGAATTGCACCTTTTGCAAAAAGAAGGCGTCGGCGAAAAAGCGACGGTCGTGCCTATCATCGGCGATATGAAAGACAAAGACTATGTCGACTACATCATTTCACACACGAAATGCGACGTCGTCTTTCACTGCGCAGCTTATAAACACGTTCCGCTTATGGAAGAAAATCCCGTCGCCGCGATCGAAAACAACGTATTCGGCACGAAAAATCTTCTCGATGCGTGCATCGCTCACAGCGTCCGCCGCTTCGTACTCGTTTCGACCGACAAAGCCGTCAGTCCCGTTTCCGTCTACGGCGTGTCGAAAATGTTGTGCGAAAAACTCGTACTCTCCTATGCCGATAAAGCGCGCGACGGAACATCGTTTATGTTCGTCCGCTTCGGCAACGTGCTCGGCTCGCGCGGTTCCATTTTACCGCTCTTTATGGAACAAATCAAAAACGGAGGCCCCGTTACCGTCACCGACAAAGCGATGGAGCGCTATTTTATGACGATACCCGAAGCGTGCTCCCTCGTCTTGCGTACGGGCGGCGTCGGCGAAAACGGTTCGTCCTACCTCCTCGATATGGGACAGCCCGTAAAGATAACGGAGCTTGCCGAACAGATCATCCGTTTCAGCGGTTTCGAACCGTACAAAGACATCGACATCGTATTTACCGGAGCGAGAAAAGGAGAGCGGGCTATCGAACCCTTACGGCTTCCCGAAGAAGAAGCGCAAAAAACTTCGTACAAAAAAATCATGCGATTGAAAAACACGCCGTACGCCGAAGCACACTTGCGCTCTCTCCTTGAAAAGCTCCATCCCGTGTGTTTCCGCACTTCGGGCGAAGAAGAGAAATACCGCAACAAACAATATCTCGTGTCCCTACTTTCCGAAGACGTCCCTTCTCTCAAAGCCTTTTACGCGGAGGCAAACCGTGGCTGACATACACGTTCCTTTTTCCCGTCCCGCTATAGGCATCGAAGAAGAGCGGGCGGTGCTCGAAGTGCTTAAAAGCGGCTGGCTTACGACGGGAAAATACGCGCTGCGTTTTGAAAGCGATTTTTCCGACATGATGAACGACACGGAAAACGACGTCCGGGATACAAGAGAAGCGCTTTCGCTCGATGTGCAAAACGTGCAAAGCTTTGCCGTAAACAGCAATACGAGCGGCATGATCCTCGCGATGGATGCGTGCGGCGTTACAAAGGGAAGTGCCGTGATCACGACGCCCTACACGTTCGTATCGACCGCTGCGTGCGCGCGGCATTTGGGAGCGGACGTATTTTTTGCCGACATCGAAAAAGATTCGTACAATATCGACGTACAAAACATCGAAGCCATATTGCAAAGCGAAAACGGAAAACGCGTAAAAGCGATCGTACCGGTACACATCGCCGGAAACGTGTGCCGTATGGAAAAAATATGCGCCCTTGCAAAAGCGTACGATGTCCGCGTCATAGAAGATGCGGCGCACTCTTTCCCTTCTCCGACAAAGCTCGGTTACGCGGGAACGATCGGAGATGCGGGCGTATTTTCGTTTTACGCGACAAAAACGATAACGACGGGCGAAGGCGGTATGGTATGCGTGCGCGATGAAAAGCTTGCAAAGCGCATCGCGCTCATGCGTATGCACGGCATGGACAGAGCCGCATGGGATCGCTATACATCCCCCCGCGCTTCGTGGGAATACGACATCGCCGAATGCGGCTGGAAATTCAATTTGCCCGACATCCTCGCCGCGCTCGGCATCGAACAGTTGAAAAAAGCCCGCGCGTTTTCGGAAGCGCGGAAAGCTGTTGTAAAAAAATACAACGATGCGTTTTCAAAACTCGACTTTATCGAAGTCCCTCCCGACGGAGAGGGAAACGCATGGCATCTCTACCTCATGCGTATAAAACCGGATGCGCTCACGATTTCCCGCGACGACTTTGCAAAAGAACTGCAGTCGCGCGGCATCGGCGTTTCGGTGCACTTTATACCTCTCTTTCATTTTACGTATTGGAAAAAATTGTATCCCGAATTCCGTGCATCTCATTTTCCGAATGCGCAAAAACGTTTCGCATCGACGATTTCGCTTCCGCTGTGGCCCGGTATGACAAGCGATATGACGGACAGCGTGATCGAAGCGGTCGGATCCATAGGAGCGGCACACCATGCCTGAAAAAGTGAAAAAGAAAAGCGACAAAAAAGGGAAAAAAGAGCCGCTCGTCGTCCACGAATACTATACCGACTGCACGAAACCCGACATGCTTTACGGCGCGCTCGTGAGAGGCCCCGTGTCGTCCGGCACGATCGTCGGCATATCCGTTCCCGCTCTTCCCGAAGGTTATGCGTTTTTTACCGCGCGCGACATTCCCGGAAAAAATGCGATGCGCACGCTCGCATCCGACACGCCCATATTCTGTACCGAGCGTGTTTCGTATTTCGGAGAACCCGTCGGTATCATCGTCGGACCGGACGAAGAGACCGTGTACGAGCTCACGAGTAAAATCGAAATAGCCTTCGACAGCGCGACGGTCGAGTCGGCGCTGAGATCGGTCGCAAAGGGCTATGCGCTGCCTGCGGTGACGCTGCCGAAAGAAAAGAGCGACTCGAAAAAGCTTTTAAAAATCGCCCACGCGATGCACATCGACGATCCGGCGGATACCTCCGTTCCGCTTGCAAAAGGAGGCGATGACGCACTTGAAAAAGAGAGCGAAGCTCTTTCCGAGCGTACGCATAGAGCGCGCGAAGTCGTCGCCGAGCGCACGGTGAAAACGGGCTGCTTTCTCTCGGAAGGCAAAGCGAAAGCATTGTTCAAAAATGCCGATCATACCGTGTCGGGTACCTGGATACAAAACATCGTGCAGCCGTCGTGGCCCGAAACGAACGGCGCGTTTTGCTTTATGGAAAACGGCACACTCACGATCTTTGCGCCGACGCAGTGGCCGATCTATCTCAAAAACGCAGTCTCTTCCGCACTCAAAATCGCAGAAGACCGCATCGTCATAAAGGGAACGAACACGTCGGGACACGATGCGAACGGTATGTGGAGGAACGCGACGCTCGTCATCCAAGCTTCTCTCGCCGCATATTTGACGGGAAAACCGGTAAAACTTTCGCTCTCCCGCGAAGAACACAAAACTTTTATGAAGCCCGGAGTCGCCGCTTCCATCACGTGCGAGAGCGCCGTTTCGAAAGAAGGCGATATACTGGCGACAAAGATTTCGATCGAAGCCGACGTCGGATACTGTAATCCCTTCGCACAGGAAATCGTCGATCGCCTCGCGATCGCTTCGTGCGGCGTATACGATATCCCCAACATTTTTATAAGCGCGAAAGCCGCGACCTCGCCTTCTTCTCCGACATCCGTATTCGCCGATATCATCGACGCGCAGGCGTTTTTTGCGATCGAAAACCACGTGCAGCAAATAGCCGAACGCGCCAACATACTGCCGTCCGAATTCCGCATAAAAAATATGCGCACGTCTTCCAAAGAAAGCGCGATGCCCTTTACGTTCCGCACGGGTAAAACGGAAGCTGTAATCGCGAACGCCGTCAAAATAAGCGATTATAACCGCAAATACGCCGCATTTAAAATCGACACGGTCGAAAAGTCCGATCCGCTCGATACTTTTTTTGCGCTGCCGATACGCGGTATCGGCATGGCTTGCGCCTTCGGCGGTTCGGGCTATTTGAACAACGATCTCGTTACGGAAAAACAAAAGGTATCGGTGACGCTCGAAGAAGACGGAACGGTGACGATTCACTCCCCCGTCCCCTCTTCGACGATTTCGGATATTTGGACAAAGCTCGTGTCTTCCCTGCTCAAAGTGCCGCCGTCGGCCGTAACGATATCGCCTGACGAACAGGGAGGAAGCGATTTGCCGACGCCGAACAGCATCTACGGCAGCTTGAGCATTACGACGCAGCTTTTACACCAGTGCTGTACCGAACTCGAAAAAAAGAAAACGGCAAAGGCGTCTCTCCCGATCACCGTAAAAAAAGGTTTGCCTCCCTCGATCAAAAAGCTGTGGAACAAAGAAAATTTTTGCGGCGTACCCTTTTACGCAAGTTCGTTCGGATGCGCCGTCGTCGAAATCGAACTCGATCCCTACACCTACAAAGAGCGCATCAAAGGTATATGGATAACGATCGACTGCGGACACGTGTTCGAATTGCGCGCCGCCGAAAACACGATACGTATCGCGATCCAACAGGAACTCGTACAGCTCGTCAAGGGAGAGACGATCTCGTGCGACAGCGTGCATATTTCGTTCGTACAGTCCGACGCTCCCCCCTCTCAAATCGGAAACCTCGTGCACAGCATTGTTCCCGCAGCCTTTTCGGCAGCTCTTTCACAGGCGATCGGCTTTTCCATACGGGAACTGCCGTGCAGCGCCGAAACGATGCATTCCAAAACACAAAATCTTTCCGGAGAAAGCGCATGAAAATACCCGTAACGCTCGACGGCGAAAAAACCGTACTCGAAGCATTTCCCTACGAAAAATTGATAAACGTGCTGAGGAGAAACGGCCGCCTTTCGGCAAAGTGCGGCTGCGAAGAGGGCGTCTGCGGCGCGTGTACCGTCTGTCTCGACGGTAAAGCCGTTCCGAGCTGCATCGTTCCCGCAGCCCTCGCGCGGGATGCCGACATCGTAACGCTCGATGCCTTTTCAAAGACCGAAGATTACGAGGATATCGCAAAGGGATTCAATAAAGCGGGCATCAGGCTGTGCGGCTATTGCAACGCGGGAAAGATATTTGCGGCGCGGACTGTTTTGAACACCGCCGTGAAACCTGCAAGAAGGATGATCGCGGAACAGGTTTCGCAGCTTTCGCCGTGCTGCACGAACACCGATATGCTCGTCGACGGTATCCTTTACGCCTTCGATTTTAAAGTGCAGCGTATGGGAGCGCAAAAAAATGCAAAATAGCGACCACACGTTTTTCTTTGCAAAAACGATAAGCGAATTGTTTTACCAGCTCACATCGGTATCGGGTCTCGAAGTTGTCGGCGGCTGCACAACCCTTGAGCGTACGCCCCAAAAAGCGATTTCCGTTCACGGCATCTCCGAGCTTGCTTCCGTAGAGATGCACGAACGCTATCTCGACTGCGGACCCGCCGTCGTACTCTCGGATATCCTCTCCCTCGCAAGTGCGCGGGTTCCCGAAGCGCTTACCGAAGCGGTCAAAAGTATCGCAAACCCCTTTGTGCGGAACATCGCGACACTCGGCGGCAATATCTGTGCAGGAGGAATACGGCGTACGCTTTACGCCCCCCTCCTCGCCCTCGATGCCCGGCTCGAATTGAAAAGCGCGCTCGACACCGTCTATGTGCCGCTCCTCAATTTTACCGGCATACCGCGCGGCTCGATTTTATCGAATATCCGCATACCCCTCGGCGATTGGGACGTAACGGTGTTCCGCCGTCTCGGAGCAGACCGCAAAATCACCGAGACAAGCGCTTCGTTTACGTTTCTTGCAGACAACGAAAAAAATATGATAACGAATATCAAACTCGCGTTTTCGGGTGCGGTGACGTTCCGCTGTATCGAACTTGAAAACCGCCTCATCGGAACGCGCTTGCCGCTTGCGGCAAAAGACCTCTCGCTCTTTACGGACACGGCCGCTTCGCAATTCGATGCTGCGGCAAAAGACGTTCCGTACAATCCGATTTTACGGACGCAGTTTGTCAATTTGACGCGCTATTCGCTCGAACAGCTGACATAAAGCGATTACGAAGCGGATGCAGCAGAAAAAAAATTAATAAAAGACATGCTAAAAAGCAAGGGCGGAACGCACTGACGCTTTTGCCTGTCGAAATATTTTGCAAAATTAAAGGAGATTGCCATGAAAGAGATTCTGTATCCGATTCTCGAACACATCGAATTTGTTATAAGCGTCATAAGCATCGCCGTCGTCATCTACGGTGCGCTCATCGCCGTCGTGCAGTTCATCAAAGGAGAAGTGATACACTTCCGCGGCAAAGAAAAGCTTCGCACGATCATGGTCATCCGTTCGGATTTGGGCGTCTATCTTTTGCTCGGTCTCGAACTCCTCATCGCAGCCGATATCATAAAGACGATTTTAAACCCCGCACTCATCGAACTTTTGACGCTCGGCGGCATCGTGCTTTTACGGACGATATTATCGGTCTTCCTCGAACGCGAAATGAAAGGCTTAAAAGAGCTCAGCGAGTGAGGCGTCAGCGGATCAGCATCGCGTCTCCGTAGCTGAAAAAGCGGTAGCGTTTTTCTACGGCGATTTTATACGCGTTTAAAATATGTTCGCGTCCCGCAAAAGCGCTCACAAGCATGATGAGCGTCGATTCGGGCGTGTGAAAATTCGTAAAAAGTTCGTCCGCAACTTTAAATCGAAAACCGGGATACATAAAAATATGCGTACTCCCCGACCCCGCTTTTACAAAACCGTTTTCGTCGCATGAAGATTCGAGCGTACGCACGGACGTCGTTCCGACGGCAAGCACGCGTCTCCCGCTCCGTTTTGCATCGTTGATCTTTTGCGCGGTAAGGTCGGGGACAGTGTACGATTCTTCGTGCATTTTATGCTTTTCGATTTCGCTTTCGCGCACGGGCAAAAAAGTTCCGAGCCCGACGTGGAGCGTCACCCACGCGATATCGATCCCCTTCTCTTTCAGGCGCGAAAGCATGTCTTCGGTAAAGTGAAGGCCGGCAGTCGGACAAGCTGCGCTCCCGGTCGTCTTTGCATACACGTTTTGATAGCGCTCCGCATCGGAAGCCGTATCGCCTCGCCTGATATAAGGAGGAAGCGGTATGTGACCGTTTTTTTCAAACCAGCTTTCGGAAATCGGATTGTCAAACTTGAGATTGCGGAATTCCGTTCCGGCATCTTCTCCCTCGATAACGCCGAAAACGCCGTCCGGAAACGCGTAACGCATACCGAGCTTTTGTTTTTTTGCGCCCTTTACCATCGTGCGCCACAGAAAGCCTTTTTCATCGATTTGATGTAAAAACATAAACTCGCATTCGCGGCCGGTCGTCTCTTTTACGCCGAACACGCGAGCGCGGCGGACTCGGGAATCGTTAAAGACGGCAAGAGTGCCGGGCTCAAGCAAGTCGGGAAGATCGCGCATATCGAAATGCGAAACGCTGCCGCTCTTCTTATCGAGGAGCATGAGTTTATCTTCGCCCCGTATACCCGACGGGTGCTGCGCTACAAGTTCTTCCGGCAGATCAAAATAAAAGTCCGTCGTTTTCATGACGAATCGCTCCTTCGATGCCGAGATGTTTGTACGCTTTTTCAGTCGCAAGTCGTCCCCTGTTTGTCCGCTGCAAAAGTCCGCATTGAATGAGATAGGGTTCATAGTAATCGACGAGGGTATCGAGCGATTCTCCGACGGATATCGCAAGCGTTTCCGCTCCGACCGGCCCGCCGCCGAAGTTTTCGATAACCGAACGCAAAATCGTTCTGTCGTAACGCTCAAGGCCGAGACTGTCGATTTCGAGGCGTGAAAGACCGGCTTCGACGATATCCTTTGTGATCCTGCCGCGTCCGTCCACTTGCGCAAAATCGCGCATACGCTTGAGCACGCGGTTTGCGACGCGGGGCGTTCCGCGCGAACACGATGCGATGAGAAAGGCCGCATCGTCATCGACCGAAACGGAAAGCAGTTTCGCGGAACGGTGAATGATCGAAGCGAGCTCTTCGCCCGTATAATAATTCAAGTGTTCGATGATGCCGAAGCGGCTGACAAGAGGCGTCGACACGCTGCCCGCCCGCGTCGTCGCTCCGACAAGCGTAAACGGCGGAATCGGAATGCGTACCGTGCGGGCTGCCGCTCCTTGTCCGATCACCCAGTCGAGTTCGAAGTCTTCCATCGCGATGTAGAGCATTTCTTCGATCGCGGGCTTGAGCCGATGGATTTCATCGATAAAAAATACCGTCCGCGGCGTAATCGTCGAAAGGATGCCGACGAGGTCTTTGGGTTTGTCGAGCGCGGGTGCAGAGGTTATCTTAAAATCCGCACCGAGTTCGTGCGCGGTGATCTGAGCGAGCGTCGTTTTGCCGAGACCCGGCGGACCGATCAAAAAGAGGTGATCGAGCGCTTCTTCCCGGTTCCGCGCCGCGGCGATAAAGACCGAAAGATTTTTTTTCGTCGTCTCCTGTCCGAGAAATTCGTTTAAAAGCTGAGGGCGGAGTTTGTTTTCCTGTGCGTCCTCTTCACCTGAAAAATCGGCGCGGACGATGCGGGAAAAATCCTCTGGAGCGGAAAGGGACGGGGCAAGTACGGCATTTTCATCGTGCATTTCAGCGTCGGTGCGTATTTTGCGTTTTCCGCTCATTGTGCAAGCTCCGTGAGGGCACGGCGGAACACCGCATCCTCTTTTTCGGTTTGTTTTTTCGCGTCCCAGCCGTCCGTCTTTGAAAGATTCGAAGCCGAAGATGCGACCGCACCTTCGCATATCTTTCGTTCATAGCCCATAGATACGAGAGATGCGACGACCGCGTCAAAGGGATTTGCGCTTACGCGGCGGGTATCGGGGGCGCCCGGAATGGTCAGTTTGCCTTTGAGTGCAAGCAGCATTTTCGCCGCGGTCTTTTTTCCGATACCCGGAATCCGCTCGAGCACGGAAACGTCTCCCTTGTCGAGAGCCGAAACGAGATCGCTTCCCGCGATATTCGTCAGAATCTTTACCGCAGCCTTCGGTCCGATGCCGTCGACTTTTAAAAGGTCGAAAAAAAGAGAGCGCTCTTCGTCCGACGCAAAACCGTAGAGCGACATGATATCTTGGCTATGCACGAGATAGGTAAATATCCTGCCCTCTTCTCCGACGCGGGGAAGCGCATCGAGCGAAGAACCGGGTACGGTGAGCATCCACTCGATGCCGTGCGTATCGATCGAAACCGTATTTTGAGATTTTCCGGTAATCGTGCCGGTAAGGCTGTTGAACATGAGATCACTATATCACAAAACATTTGCATAGTGCAAATGCGTGAGCGCGCCCGCGAGCGCATCGGCCGCGTGATCGGGCTTCGGTTCGGCTTCGAGCGCCAGGAGGAGTTTTACGTATTTTTCGACGAGAGCCTTGTCCGCTGCGGCCGTCCCCGTCACCGCCTGTTTGATTTGATTGGGTGTATATTCTCCGAGTGAAATGCCGTGCTGAGCGATGCACAGCGTTACGACCCCCCGCGCTTCGGCAACTCCCATCGCGGAAGACGTATTGCGCGCAAAATACAGTTTTTCCATCGCCGCTTCTCCGGGAGAGAATTCTTCGATGATCGAACAGAGCCGTGCGTACAGCGCCAAAAGGCGTTCGCCGTGCGGAGTGCGGGCAGCGGTTTCTATGACGCCGTAGCTTACCATACGGTAGCGGCCGTCTTTATAATCGACCACGCCGAATCCCGTCGATGCAAGTCCCGGATCGATGCCGAGCACTCGCCGGATCTTTTTGCCGGATCTTTTTGCGCAGGCATTTTCCGTTCCCGGAAGCGGTTCGAAGCCGTGCATGATTATTTTAAAACGTCCTCGCCGCGCCCCATCGCGTTCAATCCCGTTTTGGCAAATTCGAGGATGCCGTAAGGTTCGAGGAGGGCGATGAGGCTTGCGATTTTTTCTTCACTGCCGGTCGCTTCGATGATCACGGATCCCGTGCTTACGTCGACGATGTGCGCGCGAAAGATATCGCAGGTTCCGATGATCGCCGCCCTGTTTTCCGCACCGGCCTTTACTTTGATGAGAGCCATTTCGCGTTCGCAGGTTTTCGCAGGATCGCAGTGCTGAATCGAAATCACTTCGACGAGCTTTGCAAGCTGCTTTTCGATTTGATCGAGGATGTATTCGTCGCCCTTTACGACGATCGTCATGCGCGACTGTTCGGGATTTTCGGTCGCGCACACGGTAAGAGAATCGATGTTGTAACCGCGCCTGGAAAAAAGCCCCGATACGCGGCTCAAAACGCCCGCATGATTTTCCACGAGAATCGATATCACGTAATTTTTCATACAAACCTCATTGCCGCGCCTATATCTTTTTTCTGCTTTCGGCGTAAATGCCGAGGAGCCGCACGTCTTCGGCTTCCGCTTTGAGCGCGGTCATCACACCGTCGACGTACGAAGCGGCATCGCGCTCGTCTTCAGGAAGCTCCGCGTCCGCGTAAAAACGATAACGCCACGGCTCGCCGTGAATCGGACGCGATTCGAGCCGCGTCAAATTGAGACGGGACAAGCGAAATACGCCGAGACAAGTACACAGCGCGCCCGGTTCGTTTTTTACGCTGAACATAAACGATGCAGTATTCGGCTTTGCGTTCCACGCTTTATAATTTTTATCGGCCGTCCGCTTCCCGCCGTTCGAATCGACAAAGTGATTCGGGGCAATGACGACAAAGCGCGTATAATTTGCCGCGTCGTCTTCGATCGAATCTTTGAGCACTTCAAGATTATAATAATCGGCGTTGACGGCGCTTGCGATCGCAGCGTTTTCTTTCGACGCGAGCTCGGCAACTTCGCTTGCAGCCGTCGCCGTAGAAACGCATTCGATTTTACTCCAATTATAGCGCAGAAGAAATTTCGAACACTGACTGAGCGCCTGCGGATGCGAATACACCGTTTTTATCGAATCGAGCGACGCGCCTTTGACGCCGAGCAGCGAATGCTGAATGCGAAGCAGCACCGCACCGACGATGCTTACATCTTCAAACTGCGTCAAGTTATCGTAGTTTTCGTACACCGAACCCGCAAGCGTATTTTCGATCGGCACCATGCCGTAATCCGCTTCTCCACTTGCGACCTTTTGAAAAATTTCGCGGAACGAATCGACCGAAAGAGAAGCCGCATCCCCGTCGAAATAACGCGATATCGCCTGCTCCGCATAGGCGCCCCGCTTTCCGCTGAACGCGCATACGACGCCCTCGTGCGATTTTTTTTGCCCGGACTCTTCGCTCTTTTTTTCCGCGTTCCTTACACGCACGAGCGATTTTCCGACGACGGGCGAAAGCGCTTCTATGTCGCGCATGAGTTTATCGAACTGTTCAGGATACAGCGACTGCGCTCCGTCGGAAAGCGCTTTATCGGGATTGCAGTGCACTTCCACGATGATCCCGTCGGCTCCTGCGGCGACGGCTGCAAGGGCCATGGGCGACACTTTATCGCGGATGCCGAGGGCATGGCTCGGATCGACGATGATCGGAAGATGCGTCATACTCCGCAAAATGGGGATCGCCGAAAGATCGAGCGTATTGCGCGTCGCCCGCTCGTACGTGCGGATACCGCGTTCGCACAAAATCACGTTTTTGCAGCCCGACGAAAGCAGGTATTCCGCGGACATAAGCCACTCTTCGATCGTCGCTGAAAGCCCGCGCTTTAAAATCACCGGCTTATCGATTTTTCCGAGCCGCTTTAACAATTCGAAGTTTTGCATATTGCGCGCGCCGACTTGGTACACGTCGACGCCGTGAGCTTCCATAACGGGAATGTACTCCGACGCGACGACTTCGGTTACGACCGGCATACCGTACGCATCGCCTGCTTCTTTTAATAATTTCAAACCTTCTTCGCCCAAGCCTTGAAACGAATACGGAGAAGTGCGCGGTTTATAGGCGCCGCCCCGCAGCATGGCCGCTCCGCTTTTTGCAACGCTTTCGGCCGCACACATCATCTGCTCTCTCGATTCGACGGCACAGGGACCTGCGATCGCCGTGATGCGCATGCCGCCGACTTTGACAACTTGACCGCGGTTTGAAAGGATTTCGACGACGGTGTTTTCGGGCTTAAACTCGCGGCTGGCCATCTTGTACGGTTTTGAAATCGGGATGACGCGCTCGACGCCGGAAAGTATTTCGACTTCACGCGGATCGACTTTGAGTTTGCCGACGGCGGCGATGATCGTCGCTTCTTCTCCGACGATTTCATTCGTCTTAAAATCGTTTTGCGCGAGAAAGAGCGCGAGCTTTTTTCTGTCGTCTTCGGAAATATTCTTTTTTAAAACGATAACCATAGCGCGCCTCCGCCGATTTTGAGACAGCCCTCTCTACTTTTCGGGATTAAAACTTACCGTGCGCAAAATATCTCCGAAAACACCCGCCGCCGTCACGCCCGCACCCGCTCCGTAACCGCGCACGGTGAGCGGAATCGGCTGGTAGCGTTCGGTGTGAAATACGAAAGCGTTTTCCCCGCCCTTTACGCCGTAGAGCGGATCGTCTTTGCCGACTTCGAGCATACCGACGGTATAGGTGCCGTCTTTAATCGACGCGCCCATGCGGAGCACTTTGCCTTCTTTTCGAAGATCGGCGATCTTTTTATGAAAATAGCCGTCGACTTCTTCGAGCTTTTTCATAAACTCTTCGACCGTACCCGACGAATCGAAAGAATCGGGAAACACTTTATTGATTTTGACATCGTCGAGTTCGATCGCAGCCCCCGCCTCTCTCGCGATAATGAGCGCTTTTCGGGCGACGTCCATACCGTTCAAATCGTCGCGCGGATCGGGCTCGGTAAAGCGGAGCTCTTTCGCTTCTTGTACCGCTTTGCTGAACGGCACGTCTTCGTCGAGCCGTCCGAAAATATACGAAAGAGATCCCGACATGATGCCCGTAAAGCCCGTAAGCTTATCTCCGCTTTTAAATAAATTCTGCAGCGTGTCGATGATGGGAAGCCCCGCGCCGACGTTCGCTTCGTAGAGAAAGCGGCGCCTCATACCGTTTGCGATTTTCCGCAGCTCGCGATAATAATCGATCTTCATCGAGTTCGCCCGCTTGTTCGGCGTTACGACCGAAAGCCCCGCCTTGAACAGATCGACGTAGCGTTCCGGCAAATCGTAGGAAGCGGTGCAGTCGACAAACACGGGATTGAGCGGTTTCGTCTCTTTAACGAATTTAATAATTTCATCGACGCTCGACTTCTGCGGCATTTCTTTTATTTTTTCCCGCCACGACGTAAGGTCTATACCGTCGGCTTCGACGAACATTCCGTCGACCGTCGAAATCGCCATGACGCGGATATCGACGTTTTCCGAAAGCAGCTTTTCCCTCTGGTCGCGGATTTGGTCGATGAGCGCGCCGCCGATCGTACCGGCACCGAACACAAACACTTCGATAGTCTGCGCCGTGTTGAAAAAGAAGCGGTGAGCGGCGCGGACGGCCGTGTCTCCGTATTCGCCGAGCACGACACAGGACGTACAGCGCTCCGACGAACCTTGCGCGATCGCAATGATATTGACGTCTTGAGAAGCGAGCGCGGAAAAAAACCGTGATGCCACTCCGCGCTTTTGAATCATATTATCGCCGACGATCGAAACGATTGCGCAGTTTTTTTCCACTTCGATCGGATTGATGACGCCGTCGCTTATTTCCAGTTCGAATTCCGCTTTCAACGCATCGAGGGCGCGGTCGGCTTCCGTATCGCGGATGCAAAACGAAATCGTATATTCCGACGACGACTGCGTGATGAGCAAAATCGAAATCGATGCGCGGGAAACGGCGGCAAAGATTCTGCTTGCCATACCGGTTCTTCCGCGCATATTCGTTCCGCTCACGCTCAGCATCGCCGTGTTTTTCAAACACGAAATGCCGCGAACATCTCCGACTCTTTTTTCGCTTTCAAAAGGACCGCGTCCGATCCTCGTACCGCGGGCATCGGGACGGTGACTGTTTTTGCTCCACGCTTCGATATCCTTTGCCGCAAGCGGCGCGATCGTTTTCGGATGAAGCACTTTGCTTCCGAAAAACGCGAGTTCGAGCGCTTCTTCGTAGCTCATGTCATCGACGAGGATCGCGTCTTTTACAACGCGCGGATCGGCAGTATAGATGCCGTCGACGTCCGTCCAAAATTCCACTTTCGAAGAACCGAGCGATGCGGCGATGATCGAAGCGGAAAAATCGGAACCGTTTCTGCCGAGCAGTCCCGGAACGGGAGCGCAGCCGGTACCGCGTATCCAAGAGCAGATAAAGCCCGGAAACAATAAAATGCGTGTTTGCGATTGATTTTCTCCGTCGCGGTACGGCAGCATCGCTTCGGCACACTTCGCGTAGTCGGGATCCCCTTCTCTGTGATTGCCCGTCGTAAAGATGAATTTTCGCGAATCGAGCAAAATGACGCTCTGCCCTTTTGCGAGCAAAACCGCTTTCATGATCGGCGCGCTTAAAAGCTCTCCCATGCCCATGATGCGGCAGTGAACGGTACCCGGGCATTCGCCGAAAGACACGCAGCCGGTCAATAACTTTTCGTATTCTTCGAAAATCGGCTCGATCTCTTTTAAGACGGATGCGGCGTCGAAAGACGGAAGCTTCGACTGAAGCTCGGCACAGATATCAGAATGCACCGCCTTCAGCTCGTGAACGAAATTTTCGGCATGCATACCGCTTACACATGCATCGATGCTTTCCTGCAATTTATTTGAAACACCCGCGACGGCGGAAACGACGACGCTTACACGCCCGCTCTCCGCGCGAGAGATAATAATGTCAGCGGATGAAAGGATGCGGCGTGCGCTTTCCATCGACGTACCGCCGAATTTTAAAGTAATCATAATTTTCCTCTTAAAAGATATTGTATATGATAACAAAAAGAACGTGCGTACTCAATATGGGGATTTAACATAGGGAGATTTGTTATTGTGCACGGGAATTTTCTGCTTTCCGCAAAAGGTACTTTATACGAAGATTCCCTTTTACGATCGCGGACAGATCCCTTGATGTGATATAATCAAACTATAGTGGAAGCCTGTCAATAGTTTGTTATATTTAATAGAGGTAATGACATATGAAAGAAGGAATAATGATACTGCAAGCGATGTTCAGTGTATTTTAAATAAGTTGGAAGAAGTTATTACTGCCAAACACTACAGTAAGCGTACAATGGAGGCTTACAGCTATTGGATAAGCCGCTTTATCCGAGAACATGAGGATAAAAATCTTAAAACTCTTTCTGATACGGAAATAAATTCCTTTGTGAACTGTCTTGCAGTGAAGGAAAAGGCTGCCGCTTCAAGCCAAAATCAGGCTCTTGCGGCTCTTTTGTTTCTATATAAAAACATATTAGGCTTAACTATAAAGACTCCTGAAAATATAGTCCGTGCTAAAAAGCCTAAAAAGCTGCCTGCCGTAATGACCCGTGAGGAAACTGCAAAGATATTCTCTCTTTTGCCTGAAAACGATTACGGGCTTCTTATCCGTTTGCTTTACGGAACCGGAATGCGGCTTATGGAAGCCTTGCGGTTAAGAATTCAGGATATCGATTTTGGGAAAAACGAAATTACGGTACACTGCGGAAAAGGTGCGAAAGACCGTAAAACCGTACTGCCTGTTTCACTTAAATTTCCGCTTCAAAAACATTTGGAAAATGTCCGGCGTATTCATGAGGCAGACTGCAAGGACGGTTTCGGTTCGGTGCCGCTTCCGTTTGCTCTTGCAAAAAAATATCCCAATGCCGGCAAAACTTGGGTATGGCAGTGGGTGTTTCCTCAAGCACGCCGATGGCGTAACAAAGAAACCGGCGAGCAAGGGCGCCACCATATCGATCCTTCGGTTATTCAGCGTACTCTGCATGAAGCTGTTTTAAAGTCCAACATCCCAAAACCAATCGGCTGTCACACTTTCCGCCACTCATTTGCAACGCACCTGCTTGAAGCCGGCTACGATATCCGCACTATCCAAGAGCTTCTCGGCCACAGCGATGTTAAAACTACTATGGTTTACACCCATGTCCTAAATCGCGGCGGTCTAGGCATTCAAAGCCCTATAGACAGGATGTAATTTTTCTTTGCTCCGTTTAGCGAAGATAGGCCTAATCAGCCGATTGTTGATTTATTCTTGTGAACAGTTATGGTAGAAAGATCTGATTTTTTGATCCGCAGCAATTTAGATGGAAAAGCATAGGTTTTTGTGATATTATAAGGAAAGGTCGAAAGGATGTTAGAAGTACCCTCCGAGCGGGGGAAAATAGTAATTAGATAAGTATATGGAGATAACAAAATGTTAGACGATTTGTCAAAGGTATTACCTATAGGTGAATTATATAAAGACTTATTACATCCTTCTAC
>NZ_JAFEVM010000047.1:0-16793 GCF_016901105.1 Treponema sp. Marseille-Q4523
TGCAAAGTGTTATTTAAATGAGAAAACGGCAATCATTACTTCAATGAATTTGTATGAATTCTCAGAAAAAAATAATTGTGAAATGGGAATAAAAATTAACAAATCTGAAAATGAAGATATTTTTGAAGAAATCTTAGAAGAAGCAAAGACTATAAAACAATTCTCCGAAAAATTACAATTTGAATCTGAAACAGACAAAGAAAAATTTATTTCAGATACTGAAGAAAAACTTGAAAACGGATTTTGTATTCGTTGTAAAAAGGAAATAGCATTTAATTCTTCAAGACCTTTATGTAATTTGTGTTATAGAACTTGGAAAGATTTCAGTAATGAAGAATATCCTGAACACTATTGCCATAAGTGTGGTAAAGAATTTGAAAATATAAGTTTTAAACATTGCTTCTGCAATGACTGTAATGCACACGGAGAGGCATAACGAATGTTTTTGTTAAATGTACCTTATGAAAAAAAGATGAGGCAAAATCCCTTGATGATATATAATCACATAACAAGCACTTCAAAACCGATTCTGCATCAACTGCAAAACGGTTTAGCTGCAAAGTTATACTACAGGATGTCGATGATAAAAACACCGTTTGCACGCATAGCGTTACTGTTGATCATTTGCTCCTCATTTCCCGCCCGAGCGCTCGATTTCAGCGGTTCGCGTTCATTTATTGAAGCGCTTTCCGCTTCCACGGGATACGCACAACGGGCGATGTCGTTTTATTCGCTTACCGTGCCGACCGGAGGCAGAGCGGAAACGCTCGGCAGCGCATACACCGGCATTTCGGACGACGTATCTCTCCTCGATGCAAATCCCGCGGCGAGTTCGGTACTTGCGCAAAACGAAATCGGAGTATTTCACAACACGTGGATCGCAGGCACGTCGATGGAAACGATCGCAGCGGCGGGAAGAAAGGGCGATATGGGTTTCGGCGGCGCGCTTCGCTTTTTTTACGTACCCTTTGACGAATACGACGCTTCGGGAGCACGGAGCGCACCGAGCCTCTACTCCGAAACGACAGCGCTTTTCAATATATCGTACAATATCCTCGCAGGCTATTATTTTAAAGGGATCGCGATCGGCACAAACGTAAAAGCCGCATGGCGCAGTATGCCCGACGCATCGGGTTCGGTCATAAGCGCTCAAAGCCTTTCGCGATCGGCCTTGGCGCTTGCATCCGACGCCGGCGTCATGCTGCGCTTCAACTGCGGCAAATTTTTCGGTTCGCGCGAACCGAATTTACGCATCGGTGTAAACTTTCTGAACGCAGGAGCTGCGATCACGGGCTTCGGCGAAAAAATCGAATTCGACGACCCGCTCCCGACAAGCGCCGCTTTCGGTGTATCCTATCGTCCTATCAAACAACTGCTTGCCGCTGCGGAATTCAAACAGCCGCTCAGCCTTTCCGATAGCGGGAAATATCTGCCGTGGTCGGCGGGCTGCGCCCTCGAAATCGATACGACGGATTTTTTCAGTCTGCAAGCGGGCTGCAGGTTCGACGGCGGCGAAAGCGGAACAAACGTGCAATTCGCCGGAGTCGGTATCGGCGCGGGCGTCACGCTCTTTAAGCGCGTACGGCTGGACGTCAACTATACACTCGACCGCTTTACGTCGTTCCGTCCCGTCAATCACATAAGTGCAGGCGCAAAAATCCTGCTCGGTGACGGCGGCAGAGCAAAAAGGCAAAACGAAGTCGAACGATTGTACGGCGAAGGGCTCAAGCTGTTCGGAAACGGAGATTTTGCCGGAGCCGTCGCCGTATGGAACGAAGCGCTCGCGGTCGACCGCCGCTTCACTCCCGCAAAAAAAGGTATCGCAAGCGCGAAAAAGCAGCTCGCTTTACGACAGCGCATCCGCGATTCGCAATCTATCGAAAACTGAAACGCACAGGATACGACAAGCGCGTCGCCCGAGCCGGCGAGCGGTTTAGTGTCAGCGCTTTTTACTGAAGATCCGGTAATTTATCCACGGGAAGATAGGATGCTTCGCTTCATAAGACGTAAGCCATTCGGTACTCACCGTATTCGCGCCTAAAGATTCGAACACGTTTATAAACGCCGCGAGACTTTCCGTAAAGCGCGCTTCGGCATATTCGGGGAATGTCCCGTCCCATATCATCTTCGCCCACGTACACGACTGCGCGAGCATGAGTTCGCGCGCGCTCAAATTCAACAGCCGTGCCTTAAGCCCGGTATCGTCGGGAAAGCGCTCGGCCAAATCGATCATGCGCTCGCTCGCTTTACGCGCGTGACGCACGATCCGATTGTTTTTATTCGCGACAAGCGTCTCTCCGTAACCCGCACCGATCGCGGCGCTGCAGTACGGCTGTAAACTTTGCAGCTGCATTTGGGAAACGAGTATGTCTTCGAAAAAAGCAAACGAAGCGGGCTTCCCCGCCGCATAGCGGTATACGTGTTCAAGCCAGGCGATACTCTCGTGCCACTGCAAAAATTGTTCGGAAGAAAACACGCAGATATGCGAAAGCACCGGAGAAGACGGCAAAAGATCTTCGGCGCGGACGAGCACATTTAGTTTTTTATCGAAAAAAGAGGCGGCGTCGGCTTCGCATCGTTCGGCCGCGCGTACGGGATCGTAGAGCGAATCTTTTCCGTTTCGTCTTCCGCTCTTACTGTAATATTGATAGCCCGAAGCGTAACGCGATGTCGATCCCCGAAAAAACGGTTCAAGCAGTTCGGCCGATAATTCAAACGCGATATCGCGATTGACGTCGCAGTATGCGGAAGAAGCCGCATAACCCTTTTCACCGAAAACTTCTTCGTCGATGCGGTTATCGCGCGCAAATGCGGCAATGTCCGAGCCGCAGCACACGGGCGCGAATATGCCCCGCTCTACGAGAGGATCGGAAAAAAGAAAAGAGCGCGCATCGAGTACCGTGTAATCCACGCCGTAAGTGTGCATCACTCGCTCGATGCCCGGCATATAGCCCATTTCGGGAAGCCAAAAACCCGATGCGCGATCGCCGAAAAAAGAGCGGTGCGCATACAAACCCGTTTCGATCTGCGCGTTGAGCACTTCTCCCATATCCGCATAATGCGGCAAAAAAATATTCGTGCCGCAGGTCGCAAGCAGTTCGACATATCCTTTTTTTTGATATTCGGAAAACCTTTTTATTAGATCCTGTCCGTATACCGCCGTAAAACAAAAACGGTCTTCCTGCGCTTTTTCGAGATGAAATTTAACGACATCGCACATAGCCGCATCGCCTGAACAGCGTTCGAGTTCGCTTTTTCCGAGCGCGATCTTTCCGTCGAGCCACGCGATATACTGCTGCTGCACGACGGGGTCTTTTAAAAGCGTACACAGCACCGGCGAAAGTACAAGGGCGATCTTACACGGCACGCCGTCTTTTTCGAGCGAAGAAAACATATTGAGCAGCGGTATATAGATGTGTGAAATCGATTCGTACAGATGATTCATTTCCGCCGCGAATTTTTTTTCTTCGGCGCCGACGTGATAGATGTATGCCTGCGGGTTGGAAATCAGCAAAACGATTTTTTTACTTGCCATCGAATTCTCCGATTTTTTGAATGCGATTACAGAAACGATTCGCGGTGCTGTATGTAATGATCGAGCAAAAGCTCTTTTATACCGGAAAGAGATGCGATCGGCGTTATGCCGGCATCATTGCCCGGACGAATATGGGCGAGCAGTTTCGACGAGCGCGGGATTTCGACCGTACCGGAAGACGCGAGCACGATCGTTCCCGTTTTCACCGAAGCCGCCAATTCTATACGTATGATTTTTTTGTCTGCGGGACACAAGATGTACTCCGATGTATCCGCAGGTACGATCTGCACATCGTACGCATCGTCGGGTTTCGTATCGGTGCGGTTCGCAAACGAGCAAACGTGGAGAAAGATCGTATACTCCCCGTGTTTTTTTAAGCTGCGTATATCCGGCTCGCCTATATCCCAATAGACGTAGACCCATGCCGGACTCCTCAGCACCGCTCCTATCTGTGTCATATTGTACGATTCGGGAAGAGATGCACCCGTTGCGGATATCTCACCTTCTTCCCGTGCGATGATCATATCGTTCGGATCGTCCGCCGCCTCTTGAACTACATCGAGCAGCTCGCCGATGAGAAATCGCCTGTTCAAATTATCAGGCACATCTATGCCGTACGTATCGGCAAGAGCAAGCAAGTCGGAAAAAGACAAGGACTCAAGATATGTGCGGGTCATCACGTTTTTTTTCATATTATCCTTAAAATGCGGCACGCCGTTCATGCGCCGCGTTTTAATGCGTATTTTTATAATGCGCTTAATAATCCTAGAAAAATAAATATTAGTCAAGGCGTGATTTTCATGGTACAATATGATTGAACTATGGGGCAGCAGAGAATCAACAAGCCGACGCAGAGGATCGGATCATTAAAACCTCCGCACGAATAAAAAAGTCTTCAGGAGAGAGAAAAAAATGACATTGTATTTTTATACCGCCCGCCGAAGCGCATGCGAAAAGATCGCAAAGGCGCTCGAAAGAGAGGGACATATATGCAGCATCTGCACGAATTGCGATGATTTTTACAAAGCCGTTTTAAATACGAAACCCCGCCCCGATTTGCTGCTGCTCGACCATTTGACCTGCGACAGCAATATTTGCAACATCTACCGCTATATGCGCGAAGTACGCCGCCTCATTCCGCTTATCGTTTACAATACGCCGTTTCCATGCGGCTGCGATGCGCGCCTAAAGCACTGGATCATGACACTCAATCTCTACTACGGCCGCACACCCGCCTTCGACGCCGCCGCATACCTTCCCGTTCTGAAAACGATCGCACAAGCGGTCGAAGCGGACGGAACAAGCCCGGCGGCTTGTACGCTCCACGGATCGAATTGCGAAAAAGAAAAAACGGATACGCTCGGGCGAAGCGGATCCGCGCTTATCGAATACAAGCAAAAACTGCCCGCATCGCTTTTTTCCGTATTTGAAATACTGTACGACAACAGAACGGAGGCGATCAGCATTCCCGAACTGCAAATCCTCCTGCAAGAGCGAGGCGTTCATACGAAACAGGGAACGATCTATTCGCATATATCGCGATTGCGTACTTATCTGATGAAAGAAATCTCGGAGATGTATATTTTGAAAGTAAAAAACGGATATCGGTTATACACGAGAGAAGAAGCAATGTCTGCGGCTCTCTAAAAACCGGAGAAGAACGGGGCTGCCTCAAAAGCATTCGCCTTTTTTCGACAGCCCGTCCCGTAGACGCTTATTTCATGCTCGCGGAAATACGCTCCAAAACCTTTTTGCGGTCAAGCGGCTTGATGATGTAGTTTTTGGCACCGAGCAGCAAAGATTTTTTTACCAATTCTTCTTTGCCGAGCGCGCTGACCATGACGACGCGTGCATTTTTGTCGAACGTCATGATCTGTTCGAGCGCGGTGATGCCGTCCATGCGCGGCATCGTGATATCCATCGTTACGAGATCGACATTCGGGCAAAGCTCTTTATATTTGTCGACACCTTCTTTACCGTCTGCAGCCGTAGCGATGATTTCGTAGCCTTCGCTTGAAAGAATCTGTCCGAGCTGCTTTGCAACAAACATCGAATCGTCCACAACCAATACGCGGATCTTCGATCCGTCGGCTTTCAGTCCTTCCTGCGGACGCTCGTTAATCGTCGGAAAATCCTGTTTTGTCTTCATATTCTATACTCCTGCCGTTTATGTACGTTCACGTATTGCAACATTGACTTCGACTTTACCGCACTCGGAAATGAGCGGCACGATAAGCGCTTCGACATTTTCGGTGTGCGTACCGCCGAGCGCCGCGATTTCCATCTTCTGTCCGACAAAAAGCGCAGGCGGCGTCAAATCGAATTTAAATCCGAGCTCCTGCAATTTTGTAACGGCCTGAGCCGTGATCAAATTCGCAAGCTCACTGATCGTCGCTTTTGCAAGATCGTCGAATTCGGGAAGCGTTTCGCCGTTCATCTTGGACGCAATGTTGAGCGCCGTCTCGATCGTCATATCGTACAAGACGCGGCCTTCGACATCGCCGGCAAGTCCGACTAACGCAGCGACTCCCATCATCGGCATCGCCGTCGATTTGAGATACAGATCGCCGCGCTTTACGTCGACGCCCCCGAGCACTTCTTTTAAAACGCTGTAAGAAGTTTCAACGAACGGGTTAATATACTCTACTCTCATTCAAGTCCCCTTGTCTATTTATTTTTTGTGTACACTTTCAGTGCACCTATGGTCTTTTCAACAAAACCGGATCCTGCCGGAAGCGTTTCGTTTTCTCCCACAATGACGATGCCGTTCGCTTTGAGCTTTTCGTCGAAATCGGCGATGACGGCTTCCTGTCCGTTCTGCGGCAAAAGCGACAAAACGTCGCGCGCAAAAACGATATCGATTGCGGGAAGCTGGTTCGTATGCTGGCAATCGTGATACTCGAACATAATACTATCTTTTACGTCTTGTGTAAATGTGTATTCGCCGTTCGCCTTTTTGGACAAAAAGGGTGCATACCAATCGGCTGCGGCGGCATCCGGCACGGACATGAGCGGCGCGTTCGATACGCTGAGCAGATCCGTATCCTGTGCATAGATGCGAAGCTTCGCCGCGGGATATTTTTTTCGGAGCACACACGCAAGCGAATAGGATTCCGTACCCTTACCGCAGCCGGGGTTCCACACGCAGATCTGCTTTGCCGTGTTTTCGGGCAGCACTTTGTACACGGCGTCGGCATAGGCTTTCGTCCACCACGCGCCCGTGCACGGCGACCAAAACGACGACAGAAAGAGGGCTGCATCGTTTTCGTTTTGCAGCTGGGATTTGCCCTTGCCGCGCTCTTCTTTCCACGAATCGAAGCGCGCGTTCACCCACTGCTCGTTGAGAGGCGTCGTCGTAAATTTTCGATACGTCTTTAAGCTTTCGATAATGAATTTCAAATCCTGCGCGGACGTATCGGGTGCGCTCTGTCTTTGCGAAGCGGACGGCTTTGCGGCCGCCGCCGCTCGGGCGTTCATCGCGTCTGCAACGGTCTGTCGGGCGGAAGCCTGCGGCACGGCAGCGGAAGTCGGCAAGTCGAACACCGGCTTCGTATACGCGCGGTCTTTTTCTTCTTCGCCGACGCGGGAATTGAAAATGCGTGCGACATCGAGCAGAATGTAGAGCCGCTTTTCGGCTTCGACGATACCCGAAATATATTTGATATTGATATCGCCGAACAGCGGATGCGGCGGCTGGATCTTGCTTTTTTGCACGCCGAGCACTTTATCGATTTTGTCGACGACGACACCGAAAGTCTGTTCGCCGACGGAAAGGATGAGCAGGCTTTCGAGTTTATCTTTTTTATCCGTGCGCTCGGGGACCGGAATATTGAAAAACAGCCGCAAATCGATGATCGGAATGATATCGCCGCGGAGATTGTATACGCCGAGCACGAACGGAAGCGTATTGGGCACGTAGGTAAACTGCCCCGCCTTCGCGATTTCTCTGACGTGCATGATGTCGACGCCGTAATCCTTTCCCGAAAGCGAAAACGATACCATTCTGAAATCGACGACGGATAAAGAGCCGCGCGTATTTACGGCAGCGGCTTCCGCCACGGCAAAAGCGTTTTTCAGCCGATCCTGTATTGTCTTTTCTTCCATCGCAACCTCACTCACCGATTCGCACCGATCGCCTGTTGGGCATTGATTTCTTTGCGCACACCGAGTTCGAGCAGCTGGCTTACGTCGATGATCAACGATACGGAACCGTCTCCGAGTATCGACGCGCCGGCGATGCCGGGCGAATTGGTAAACTGATCGCGCAACGGTTTGATAACGACATCTTCTTCACCGATAAGACCGTCGACCATAATGCCGATTTTCTTTTCCTGAGAACCGACGATGACGATAAAGCAATAGCCGTCGTTGTCGACCTCCGCTTCACGGATATTGAACAGGCGCGAAAAACGCAAAATACTGATCACTTCGTTCCGCACGTTGAGCACTTCGTAGTTGTCGATCGTGTTTATCTCGCTCAGCTTGATGCGCTGGCTTTCGATGACGCTCGCGATCGGAATGGAATACACTTCGCTTCCGACTCTGACGAGCAAACCCTGTATGATCGCAAGCGTCAGCGGGAGTTTGATCGTAAACGTCGTGCCGCGACCTTTTACCGAAGAGACGAATACCGTGCCGTTCAGTTTTTCGATCATCGTTTTGACGACATCGAGTCCGACGCCGCGCCCCGAAACGTTCGTGATTTTATCCGACGTGGAAAATCCCGGTTCGAAGATGAGATTGAACGCTTCCTGATCGGTCAAAATTTTATCGGGATGAATGAGGCCTTTTTGGATCGCTTTTTGACGGACCCGTTGCACATCGATACCGGCACCGTCGTCCGATATTTCGATGATGATCATATTGCCTTCGTTCGATGCTTTCAAAAGCACCGTACCCGTTTCACGCTTGCCCGCCTTTTTTCGATCGTCCGGAGATTCGACACCGTGATCGACGGAGTTACGCACACAGTGCATGATCGGGTCGAGCAGGTCTTCGACGACGGATTTATCGAGTTCGGTATCTTCGCCTTCGATTTTGAGATCGATTTTTTTATTGAGATCGCGCTGCAGATCGCGCACGACGCGCGGGAATCGGCTGAAAATCTGGCTGATCGGAACCATGCGGATCTTCATGACGCCTTCCTGCAGTTCGCTCGAAATACGTCCGAGGTTTTGCGTCGACGAACGGAATTTTTCGGTCGCGCTTTTGACTTCGGAAACGTAGGCATCGAAGAGATTCGACAAATCTCCGTAGCTGTTCATGATCTCGTCTTTTACGTCTTTGACAGAAGTGCCGCTTCTGATTTTATCGAGATACTGCGGGAGCATTTCAAAGAGCTGGCGCATTTTTTCTTTGTAGCTCGCTTCCATACCCTGAAACATGACAAATGAATTGACGAGCTGCATGGAAAGCTGATTGAACGCCGCCTTCGTGATAACCGTTTCGCTGACGAGATTTAATAAGTAATCGATCCGCTTCGAATCCACGCGCAGTATGGAGCCGGCTTGCGCCGCATGGGATGCTGTCGGTGTCGAAGCGTGTCCGCCGGAAGGAGCCGCTTGCGAAGAGGTAGACTGAGCGGCGGGTTTCGCCGCTTCCGCCGATTCGGCAACTTCGCGCTCGGTCTCGGAGGCGGCAGCCTCTTCGGCGGCTTCCGGTACTTCACCGCCGCCCGCTCCGTCAAACGAATCGATGCGCTGCGCATCGTCGATGAGCGTTACATCGGCAAGAAAAGCCGTGTCTTCGATCTTTTCCTGCGTTTCCGACGTCGCGATATAATAATACACGTTTTCGTAAAAAGTATCTTCATACAGCGCGTCGAAATCGGGAACGGTTTTTAAAACACTGCCGATCGATTTCAGCGCGGCAAAAACCTGAATGCCGCCGACGCTGTTCATCGGATTGCTTTCGTCGAATTTTACGGACACGCACCACAGGGACTGATTGCCTTGACACGCTTCTTTCAGTTCGAGGTATTCGCCTTCCGAAAGTGCTGGGCGCGCAAAGTCCCCGTCACCCGATGCGGCGGGTTTCGGAGACTCGGTTTTCGGCGCCGCCTTTTTCGGAGCGGCGGGTTTCGATGCGGATTTTACGGCAGGAGCCTTTCCGTCTTTTCCTGAAATATACGAATGGATCGTGTTGATAAGGTCGTCGATATTTTTCGAATACACCGAACCGTTTGTGCGCGCTTCGAGCATCGCTTTGATAACATCGATGGAGTTGAGCAGCACGTCGATGACCGGCTCGGTAACTTTCAATTTGTCGGAGCGAATTTCATCGAGCATGTCTTCGACCGAATGGGTAAACGAGGCGATTTCATTCATCTCCACCGTCGCCGAACCGCCTTTCAGCGTATGCGCCGCACGGAAGATTTCATCGATCGCTTCGTGATTCGTCGGATCGTTTTCTATGACCAACACATTGCTTTCGAGATTATCCACCTGCTGTTCGGCTTCGGCAAAAAAATCTTTCAACAGCTCTTCATTGTTGGGATCAAGATAATCGCTCATACTCTTTATTATATACGTAAACGAAGATAATTCAAGCGCCTAACGCGAAAATTTGCAATTTTTTCCGATCCCCTTCCGATACAGTTATACGCGCTTTCTGCCGATAATATAGAGACAATCTTTACGGATTTTGTATCAGGAGTGCCGCCGTGAACCGAAAAAAAACGCTTTGTATCATATACGTATTATCTGCCCTGCTCGCTCATCGCGTATCCGCCGCAGGATTTTTTTCAGGCTATACCGGAGTCAAAGCCGACCTCGGATTTGCGGATGCAAGCGGCTCTTTTGACACGCAGCTCAAACTGCAGTCGTTTTTTGCCGGACAATTCAATTTGGCGAACAACCTCATCGCCCGTGCCGAATTTTCGATGCGTACCGGCGACATCATCGACAATACGATTTTCAATAAAACGCCCGCCGATTTTAAAATCGACGAACTGTCGCTCATCCGCCGAAAAGAATTTGAAAAGAGCACGAATTTTCTCAGCGTTTTCGCCGGTACTTACGAGCCGATCGGATCCGACCTCCTTTTACGGCGGCAGTTCGGCATCGAAGCGATTTCATCGAAGATCACCGAAAGCTGGCTCGGGTTGTCGGGATCGATCGTGTGTCCGCTGTTCGGTATCGGCATTTCCGATATCGTACGCTTTTCGAGCGCGCCCATAGCGACCGGCGGCTACCTGTACGTGAACCGTGAAAACCCCGACAACAATTTTGTGTTGAACGCCGATGCGCGTTTCGCGTGCGCCTATCAGTACTTTATCCTCGACGCCGCAGCAGGCATCAATTCGCCGATGAAAAACAAAAATGCCGCCGGGGAAGACGTTATCCTCCTCGTCGACTCTCTGTACGCGCATACGGGCATTACGATGCTCATCGGAAACAATTATACGCCCTGCTCGTTTTTTATACAGACGGGCGTGTACGATCTGCCGATCAAAGAGGGTTCGGACACCTTTTCGTTCGACATCGCAAGCATCTATCTCCTCGCGGAATTTCGTATGCGGCTGTCGTCGTATCAGGCTATGTTCGCCGCATTCAGTCTCCCTTCCGACACGGTCGAAGAGCTGCTCTTTATTCGCGACACGCTCGGCTGCAATTTTACGCTTTGCAACCCTTCAGTGTACATCGGCGCACAGCGTTTCGAATTCGGCATACACAACACGATTTCATTTAAAGACAAAACTTATCTCGATATAAAAGATTTTGCCGACCTCTTCGCTTCCGTGCCGACGATCAGCGCCTCTCCGTATGCCGCGGTAAAAATCGGACGGGGAGAATTCCGCACGATGCTGCAAGTCCTCATTTCCGATTTGATAAACGATTCTCCCGCCGCCGCATTCGAATGCAATTTCGGCTACAAAATGCAGCTGTAAGTGCGGGACACTGACGCCGGTCCTCTTCGGCGTGCCGACAGAACGCGCACCGGAGGACTCTGTCAAAAAATCGCTGAAAATTACAGCACACAAAAAAAACCGCTCCAAGCAGAAGTTTCCTCCGAGTTGAAAGCGATAGATTCAGTTGGTAATGTGTAATTAAATTACCTCAAGGTTAGTCGGCCTAATGGCGACGATTAGCTAATCGATTCTACTTCTTCTTTGGAAAGACCGGTCATCTGCATAATAAAATCAAGTTCACAATTCGCATGTTTCATTGATTTTGCCGTTTCCAGTTTTGTTTGGTACGATCCGTCGGCAAAACCTTGTTGTATGCCTTGCTGTATTCCCTCTTCCCGGGCATCCATTTCGAGTCCCGACATAAAACGGTATTCCTGCCGAGCCTGCTCGTTATGTTTTACTGCCTGTATCATCGTTTCTATCCTCCCGGTGTATTCCGTATTCGCCGTTCCGGTTTTGACATACTCCAAAAAGCCTTTGAGTTCTTTATTAGTGGCTTTTTCAAAAGCTTCCGCATTTATTATAACCTTTTTTGTCCCGTCGCGTAAGGGCGTTTGCCCGTCTTCGATACAAATATTTTCGAATGTGTAAAGCGGCTTGCCTTTTCCTATCGCGTCAAACAAACAGACGAAAATAATGTAGCTGTCGTTCAAGGCTTTGTAGTGGGTACCCTTGTCCAAAAATGTGATGTCAATCGCTGCTTGGTAGTATCTCATGCGTTTCGGAAGATTGTGTTCGTTGCTTACCTGCATTTCTATGTCGTAGGATTTGCCGGCTTCGTCTTTTACGAGCAGGTCGAGCCGCACCGATTTTGCTTCAATGCCGGTTGCCACGCTGTTTTGCGGCGACAGGCAGGCGATTTTTCCGATTTGTCCTGCTAAAATCATTTCAAGAAATTGCTTGCAAATACTTTCATCCTGCATAATTTTGCAGAACATAAAATCGTCAGCAATCGTTAAATCGTCAAAACTTTTTCTCATACAGGTCTCCTCGCAAAACATTCACTATATATATATCGCGGAGATGTTGCAATTTCGGAGTTTTTTGAAGCAATTTTGGAAGATATCTGCCGATGCCGCCGTACGCCGCTATGAGCAAGCGATAAGACGCTTATCATATCAACGGGTAATGTGTAATTAGCTAATCGATTCCACCTCTTCTTGGGTGAGACCGGTATCATCCTCTGTTCATCGATACACCGTTGAGCGATGTCCTATTTCGATGACGGTAATAATCAGCTTATCGTCACAGATGCGGCACAAAATGCGGTAGTCTCCGACGCGGTATCGCCATAGACCTGAAAGATTTGAAGTAAGTGCTTTACCGCGGGAACGCGGATTATCGAGTGAGGCAATTGTGCTCATATATTTTTTGATTCGGCTTTGTATCGGCTTATCGAGCCGTGAAAACTGTTTGCTCGCCGCCGGAGCATATTCAACTTTCATTTTAGTTACAGTCCAAGCTCTTTATACAGAACATCGGCAGGTATTGCAGCTTCCCCGCTTTTTTCAAAGTCATTCCACGCTTTTTCGGCACACACTGCGTCTTCGGCATCTTCCTTCAATTCGGCAAGGTAGCAGCTGAGGGCATTTTCCAAGATGGTATCTTTTGCCGCACCGGTCATTCGGGCTGCCTGTTCCAATTCTTGATACAGTTTATTTGTCATGGTCATTGTAGGCATAGCTTCCTCCTAAAAAAGGCAATGAGGACGTTTGAACTTCCGAATTGCCTTTTTTCGCCGTTTTGTAAGGCTTTAGCCTGAAAAACGGCATACAATAAACGATGTTTCATCAGGCGACAGCCTGATGAAACTCGAAGTTGAAGCGAGCGGCACTATTTGAGCCGTGAGCTTCAACCGTCCTCCTGTTTTTCATTATATCACAGATTAAATGACTTTAAAAGGGAGCGATGTAAGTATTTAAGAGTAGAAATCGCTTCCACCCACACAAAAAAACCGCCCCGAAGCCGAAGTTTCCTCCAACTTGAGAGCGGCCGATTCAATTGTTAATTTGTAATGTGTAATTTGTAATTAAATTATCCATTACCAATTACACATTAACCATTGAAATTATCCATTAGCGCATTACCCGTTCCTTACGGCGTTATTGCCGTAATCGTGCCGAAGTCTTTCCAGCCTTCTGCGGTTCGATAATCGCCTTCGGTGCCGGCGGGCACTTTAAGCGTTGCGGAACTGATGGGCGTACCTTCAAACACGTGGTCGCTTGCCTCAATAGTCGGCGGGGTTGCCGCTCTGCACGTTACCGTTGTCAGGGCACCACAGCTGGCAAAGCATGCCCAGCCCAATTTGGTAAGCTGCGGCGGCAAATCTACCGTCTGCAGCTGAGAACAGTCCTGAATCCCTGAAATCTCCGTTATCCTTTGCGGCACGGTAAGTGAAGTGATTGCTATACCTCCCAGTGCATAAAATCCCAGATATTCAAGCGAATCAGGGAGTGTAAGATTTTGCACGTTTCTGCAGTTGTTAATCGCTTCTTGTTCAATACGCTTTAAGCCGTCAGGCGGACTTATGGTTTGCAGTGCGGAAACACCTCCAAAAGAATCGGTTGCCAATGTCTTTACGCTTAAAGGAACGGTGTAGGATGCGCCCGGTTTACCCTTCGGATACCAGCGCAGTATGCTTTTATCGCCGTTAAAGATAACGCCGTCTACTGAAGAAAGGTAGGTGTTATCGTCTGCGACCGTTACGCTTTGCAGCGTATCTCCCCATTTGAAGGGAGCTTCTATATCCGTTACCGTGTAGGTTTCGCCGTCGTGGATAACCTCTTTCGGTATGGCAAGCGTTGTTCCCGTGTAGGCCGTAAAATTCCCGGAACTTGTATGGGCGGTTACGCTCACCTTTAGAGCGGTTTTATCCGTTACGTGGTAGCGCACGCCGGCTTCTGCAAAGTAGTCGGGTATAAAGGCGGAAGGCTTTACGGTAATGGTACCCGAAAAGTCGGTCTGTCCGCTTAGCGTGTCGGTTACCTTTATGCGCGTTGCGCCGGCTTTGCTGAAAGTTATTTTGATGTTGCCGTGACTGTTCAAATTCGACGTATCCAGCGTGATGATGTCCGCCTGTTCGGGAACAGCCGTGTAACTGCCCGATCCTGCCGTTACCAGTCTGTAAAGAAAAGTTTCCCCCTTATTTTTGGTAACGTCCCGCTTGTCCAGCGTGAGATTGGCTCCCGCATATTTGAACTTTACTTTGATGTTCGCATTCGCCGTTACCGTGTGGTTGTACGTTTCGTTCGCTCCCGCTTCGATTATGTCGCTGCCGCGGTTCGTCCACTTGTCTACGGCAAAGTTGGTATCAGGCTTTGCGGTAAAGACGACGGTTTTGCCCTGTTCCACTTTATTGCCCGAACCGATTCCGGTACCGTCAACTTTTGCTGTAAGTGTGCCGTTCGCACCGTCCACGCCGAAATTGATAGTATAAAGCAGCGCCCAGTTTGCGGTATATTCCGCATTTGCAGCGGGGAAGACCGGAGTTGCAGGCAGTGCGGGATTCCATCCTTTAAAAACGGAATCCTCTTTTACGGGATCGGCGGGAACTTCCAAAGCTGTGCCGTATTTGCCGGATTTTACGACATCGTCCGTATTGCCTGCAATGTTACCGCCTGCAAGTTTAAAGGTTACGTTCACCGTATTGCGCTCGTAATAGAGTTTTACAACGGTACTGCCGTCGGCGGCTATCGTGCCGTTTTCCTGTACGGTTCCGTTTATTTCGGTGAGAGCGGGATTGTAGGTAAAGCCCTCGTAGTCTCCTCCGATTTTAGGCGTGAATGCAACAGAATCATCCGCCGTGCCGTGTAAGGTTTCGCTTTCCGTCGGCTCTGCAGGATAGGTGCCGTCCGTTCCTTCCTGATAGTGTTTTACCGTATACGAAGCTTCGCCGGGCGAAAGCGCTTCAAAGCTCACCTTTACGTCGGCCGCTTTGGTAACGGTGAAGGCATAAGAATTCGTCGTGTTGCCCGGAACGGCAACGTCGTCTGCCTTCCATTCCTTTACTTTGTAACCGGAGTCGGGATTTGCCCTAAAGGTTACCGTTTTGCCTTTTTCGACATTTATGGGGCTCGTCTCCGTTTCGGGTACGCCGTCCGCCTTCGCTTTAAGCGTACCGTTTGCGCCTTCCACACTGAAATTCACGGCGTACTGCGGAAGCGGCGTACTGTTGCTTTCAAAGCTCACCTTAACCTCGGCCGTCTTGGTTACAGTAAATGAATAGGAACTGTTGGTGCCGTTTACAGGGTTGCCGTCAAGCGTCCAGCCCTTTACACGAAAGCCCGAATCAGGTGTTGCCGTAAAGACAATCGTTTTACCCTGTTCCACCTTATCGCCCGAATTGATTTCCGTGCCGCCGACTGTCGCTTTAAGCGTGCCGTTTCCGCCGTCTACGCTGAATGTTATGCTGCACGATACGGGCACGGGCGGTGTGGGCGTTCCGCCTCCTCCGCTTGAATCGCTGCCGTTCGAGCAACTTACAAAAACCGACATCGCGGCAAAAAGCAAAACGCCGGCCGCTGCAATCGGTATCTTTTTTAAAAGGGCTTTACCGAGCTCCCCCCCCCCTATACGGATGTACAGGATTCGATTTTACTTTGTTCATCATAAACCTCCTCTGAAAACACGCGTTGCCTAGTACCGAATACTTCCGACATTCTCCTGTTTATTATAATATATTCCATCAATTTTAACAATATTTCGCATTGCGCATTATTAATTATTATTTTCAAGGCGAGCACCCCGGAAATGACGAAAAAAAATGTGTAATAAATGAGAAAGGCAAAGCGCGAAGCAACTCGCCTTACAACTGTTCGATTTCCGCTTCGGTAAGACCGGTCATTTGCGTAATAAAATCAAGTTTGCAATGTGCCTGCTTCATCAACTTTGCCGTTTCAAGCTTCGCTAGATACGAGCCTTCGGAAAGACCTTTCGCTTCGCCTTCTTTCAAGGCAATTTCTCTTTCTTCTTCCCGTTGTACGGCAATGTCCACGTCATAATCGTATTCGGCAATCAGCATGTTCATCACCTCCTTTGACTTCCGCTGTAAGTATTCCCGCAGAATGTCGTTTTGTATGCACTCTTTGATCGCGTTCCGAAAGCCGTTTTCGCTGTCAAGCTTCGTGTGTCTTCGTACGGTTTCTACGAACAGCGTATACTCTTTCAGCGGTTTGCACGTATGCACAATTTTACTTCCCTTAGTATAATTGATATTCGTCACACTGACAACGAGATGCTATGTTTTTAATTACCGGCAGAAGTGGTAGTCTTATCCGACGGGATAAGGGAGCAGACAGCAGGTTGCCCTAGAACGTGAGGAAATCTTGAATACAGAGGAACCTCGGCAAC
>NZ_JAFEVM010000048.1:0-15097 GCF_016901105.1 Treponema sp. Marseille-Q4523
GCTAAAAATATGCTATAATAATATTGGAAGGCAGCAAAATGTACGCAACCACAGGAATAATTCAGGGAAATACAGTTCTCACTAATGATTATTCTCTTGAACGCTATAACGGCAGAAAAGTTGTTATCACCGTTTTAGAAGATGAGAAGCCGTTTAACACTGTTTCTGCGGAAAAACTTTTTGCACTTTCCGATTCCCTTATAAGTCAGAATATGGAATCTTATAAAGAACTTGCAAAATGATTTTTCTTTGAATATGAGCAAGTCGTAAAGCTTCATAGTTCTCTTTGTAGATGGAAACAAAAGAATTGGAGTACATCTTACTTTGTTATTCCTAAAACTTAACGATATTAATTTACTTTATCTTCAGTAAGAATTGATTGATTTCGGTTTCAGTATTGCTTCCGGAAAAATGCCGAAAGATGATATAAAAGAATGGTTTACTGAACATAAAAAATAGAATCGCCTAACAAGAAGTTCAGAACGGACGCAAGATCAAGCCTTGCGCCGTTTCATTCACTCTTATCCGGTATAGTCGAGCGCGGTAAGTATTTCCGTACGGTCCTTGAAAACCGCGACGGTGTGCTCTTCGTGCGCGGACGCTTTTCCGTCGGCGGTCAGCACAGTCCAGCCGTTATCCGCCGTCACGACGTCCGCCGTTCCGAGATTGATCATCGGCTCGATTGCAAGCACCATACCCGCCTGAATGCGCGGATTCGGCCCCGAGGGACAATTCGGAATCGACGGATCTTCGTGCACGTCAAGACCGACACCGTGACCGCAGTATTCGTAGACGACGCCGTAGTTGTGACTCACGGCGATATCGTTGACCGCCTTTGAAATGTCGTGGATCCTGTTTCCGACGACGCAGGCAGCAATCCCCGCAGCAAGGCATTCCCTTGTCACGTCGTCGAGCGCTTTCCACTCTGGTCGGACGTTTCCGACCTGCACCGTGTGCGTCGAATCGCTGATAAAACCGTCCAAATCGATTCCCGCATCGATCGAAACCAAATCTCCGTCGTGGATTATTTTTTTCGAGGACGGAACGCCGTGTATGACTTCTTCGTTGACGCTGACGCACACGGCTCCGGGAAAGTTTTCGCGGTACCACGCGGGTTTGCCGTGATGAGAAAGCATAAAATGCTTGCACATATCGTCGATATCCTTCGTCGACATACCCGCTTTTACGCGCGGGAGGATTTCATTGAACATATCCGCAAGCAGGTGACAGGATTTTCTGATACCTGCGATTTCATCGTCATTCTTTAACCGTATCATAGACACCTCGTGTTCGAATGGCAAGTTTTGAAAGCATTAACTAATAACGCTGTGCTGTCAGCGAGAACCCGCCCGCTTAGCCGCGGTCGAGCTTTTAGGGCAGGCTTCCGTAAGCCAAACGCTCGAAACGGCACGCAGTCGGAACCTCGCTTCCACACAAGTTTTTATTTTCAAAACTCGCCATTCAGTTATCATAACAAATGGTCGGAAAATTTCAAGTTTTATTAAACTCGAAATTGATCCTTTTTTATCAATCGTTCGCTCTCTTCAAAGCAGATGTCCGCCGTGTGACGGTCGCCGAGCCTGAGATAGGCTTTCGCCATTTTTTTCAAAAAAAACGAATCGTCCGCCGCCGAAAACTTAAGATCGAGAGCCCGCTCCCACGCGTCGAGGGCAAGTTCGTCGCTCGTATTTCCTTCGATATTGTTTTTTAAAATATGGAGCGCAAAGGAAATCACTTCCGGAAAAAAGAGCCTGAAATAATCGCTCTTGTATTCCATTTTAATGATCCGCTCGAGCAGCAAAAACGCATCGTAAAACTCTCCGCGTACCGTAAGCTCTTCGGCAAGGATGTAGCCGTAATCCATAAAGTCTTCGCGCGAAAACCATCTTTCAAGATTAAAGCCCGCACGAGAAGTCATCATGCGTTTGAATTCCGAAACGGCTTCGTCTTCGCGGTGGTGCATCAGATCCCAAAATATGAGCTTTGCCCTGCTTTCATCGTCGCTGCGTTCCGAAAGCCACGCGTGATAATCGAACGAATTTTTGCGGACTCTCCGTATATGATAGCGGCTGAAAAAAGAATTGTCAAATATGGAACGCTGTCTCGCATCGGAAAGGATGTCGTAGGCCTGCACGAGACGGCGGAACAGGGCGGTCGTTTCGGCATCGCTTCTTTTTGACGTATCGGGATGATACTCTTTCGCTTTTTGTCTGAACGCGCGTTTGATTTCCGACGCCGATGCATCGTGCGCTACGCCGAGGATTTCATAGCAGTTTTCCAAGCAGCCGTACCCTTATGCGATTTTAAATAATTGCTCTATGTCTTTTTGCTTGACTACGATGACGGAACAATTCGCGGCGGCGATCGTTTGGCTTTGATCGAGAGAAACGACATCGCTTCGGTTTGAGCCCGAAGGCGTGTACGACACGTCGCGTATTTTTCCGCCGAGGAGGATAAAGTCCGCGTTGTAGTCGTCGGCCGCTTTGACGATCTCCGCCCATACGGCTCCGTTGAGCAATTCCGTTTCGGCGGTAACGCCTTTCGATTTTGCCAAATCTCCCGTATACGCAAGATATTTTTTTCCGTCAGCGATGAGATTTTCTTCGTAGAGCTTTCGCTCATCGCTCGCAAAAAATTTCGACAGCGTCAATCGCTTGATCGTCGCGGTATCGACGACGTATATAAATTTCAGATCGAGGTGATAGGTCTTTGCCATAATGATGCCGTACATCGCAGCCTGAATCGAAGCTTCGGATCCGTTGACGGCAACAAGAATACGGCGGAAAAGCGGTTTACTCATTTTATCCTACCTCCTATCGACTACCGCCTGTTGCGGTTTTTAAGCGCTTTGAGCGTAAAGATGTTTTCACGATCACGCTCTTCAAGTACGCTTTCGATATATTTTTTCGTTTCGCTCGTCTGCGGAATGATCATCTTATCGAGCGCGTTGACCCGCCGCTGAGTCTTTTTCACTTCGCCCGCGAGGCGCCACACAATCGTGCGGATCGACGCCATCTTCGTCAAAAGCGCAAGCAAGCGGAAAAAGAGATCCATCGCTTTATCGCTGTCGGATGAAGTGCCCATAAACGAATAAAACAATTCCTTTTTCGGCAGTTCCACGTCGAGCGATTTGAACGACATACCGCCGAGCGTTTCCTGTTTTTCGTGTATGACAAAATCGTAATGCACGCCGTGCGATATGCGCTCGACTTGATCGCTTCCCATGCTCGCAAGCATTTTCCGAAACGCGGGATACGCTTCCTCGATCACTTTATCGATGTCGTGCTCGAGGAGCTTGACGTTTTCGACCATGCGCATGAGTTCCATGACGAGGATCTCGCGTTTTTGCTCCAAGAGGTCGTAGCCGTTTTTGGACACGGCCAGCTGCTCTTTCATGGCGAGGAGGTTCGATTTTGTCGGCGCAATATTCAGTTTTGCCATAGGCTAGTTCCGCTCCGCATCTCCGCTTTCGTCTTCGCTTTTCGGCATATATTTTTCGATGTATTCCGGTTTGATGCGATAGAGCTCTTCGCGCGGCAACGTCGATAAAATCTTCCAGCCCAAGTCGAGCGTCTGTTCTATCGTGCGGTTCTCGTATTCGCCCTGCATCAAAAATTCGTTTTCGAATTTATCGCCGAACTTGAGGTACTCGCGGTCGAGCGGCGAAAGCTCTTCGTCGCCGATAATCGCCGCGAGGTTCCGCACCGACTTCACTTTCGAATACGAAGCGAAAAGCTGACTCGAAACGTTCGCGTGATCTTCCCGCGTCATGACCCTGCCGTCCTTTGCAACTCCGATACCGTCTTTCATGAGGCGCGAAAGGCTCGGAAGCCCCGCGACGGGCGGATACAATCCTTTTTGCGAAAGCTCTCTGTCGAGAACGATCTGCCCTTCGGTGATGTAGCCGGTCAAGTCGGGAATAGGATGCGATATGTCGTCGTTCGGCATCGTCAAAATCGGGATCTGCGTGATCGAACCGGCCGATCCCTTGATGCGCCCCGCACGTTCGTAAAGTTCCGCAAGATCGGAATAAAGGTAGCCGGGATATCCTTTGCGGCCGGGCACTTCGCCACGCGTCGTCGAGATTTCGCGGAGCGCTTCGCAGTAATTCGTCATATCAGTGAGCACGACGAGAACGTGCATACCTTTTTTGAACGCGAGGTATTCCGCCGCCGTAAGCGCACACCTCGGCGTGATGATGCGTTCGATGGACGGAGCGTCGGCGAGCGACTGAAACATGACGACTTTCGAAAGGACGCCCGATTCTTCAAAGGTGTCGGTAAAAAAGCGCGCGATATCGTATTTGATTCCCATGCCGGCAAAGACCATGACGAACTGTTCGTCGCTCGAGCGGAGCTTTGCCTGACGGATGATCTGTGCGGCGAGCTTATTGTGCGGTAAACCGTTGCCGCTGAAAATCGGAAGCTTTTGTCCGCGCACGAGCGAGTTCATGCCGTCGATCGCCGAAATACCCGTTTGGATAAAATCGCGCGGGTAGATACGCGCATAGGGATTGATCGGGTTTCCGTTTATATTGACGAGCTCCGACGATACGATGGGAGGGTATCCGTCGATCGGTTCTCCCAGTCCGTTGAAAATGCGTCCGAGCAAGCCTTCGCCGACGCGCAGTTCGAGCGGCGTATCGAGGAATTCGTAGGTTGTCGCATCGAGGTCGAGTCCCGTCGTATTGCCGAAAATCTGAACGACCGCCGCGTCTTCGGAAAGGTCCATGACGCGCCCGATACGCTTGTTTCCGTTTCTGTCCCGCACGCACACCGTTTCGAGGTAAAAAATATTTTCGGTTCGGCGGACGATGACGATCGGGCCGTCGACCGACGTAAATCCGCGGTATTCTATTCCTTTCATACGCTGCCTGTCCTTCGGTAAAGCCGTCTCAATTCGTCGAGTTGATTTTCAAGGTGCATCTTCACGTCTTGAATTTTATCGGCTTCGTCGTTCGTATACTTCGACTTGATACGCATGATCTCTTCGCGCACCGGAAGGCCCGTCAATTTGACCAAGGGCGCGCCGCTTTTTATGAGCGCAAGCGCCGACGAATAATAATCCATGATGAGTACGAGGATCGCGATCTGTTTTTTCGAAACGCAGTACGCGTCGATTTGGTCGAATTGATCCTGCTGTAAAAATCCGTTTTTAATCATTTCCGCAACCGAAAGCACGAGGCGGTCGGCGTCGGGAAGCGCGTCGGGACCGATGAGGCGCACGATTTGCTGCAGGTGCTGTTCCCGCTTTAAGAGGTCGAGCGCTCCGGTGCGCACCGACGACCACTCGGGATTGTGGCGTTCCCACCAGCCCTTTACTTCGTCCGCGTATTCGGAATACGAATCGATCCAGCCGATAGCCGGATAATGGCGCGCGTTTGCCAAATCCCGGTCGAGCGCCCAAAAGCATCGTATAAAGCGCTTCGTGTGCTGGGTGACGGGTTCCGAAAAATCGCCTCCCGGAGGAGAAACCGCGCCGATAACGGAAACCGATCCTTCCCTGCCGCACAGCGAATTGATGCGTCCCGCCCTCTCGTAAAAACTTGCAAGTCGCGTCGGGAGGTAGGCGGGAAAACCTTCTTCGGCAGGCATCTCTTCCATGCGGCCGGAAAGCTCTCGGAGCGCTTCCGCCCAGCGGCTCGTCGAATCGGCCATGATCGCGACTGCCATACCCATATCGCGGTAATATTCGGCAAGCGTGATGCCCGAATACAGCGACACTTCACGCGCGGCGACGGGCATATTCGACGTATTTGCGATGAGGATCGTGCGTTCCATGATGGAGCGTCCCGTCCGCGGGTCGACGATTTCAGGGAATTCGGTGAGAACGTCGGTCATTTCGTTTCCGCGCTCTCCGCAGCCGATATAGACGATGAGATCGGCATCGCACCATTTTGCAACGGCGTGCTGCGTCATCGTTTTGCCCGTACCGAAACCGCCGGGGATCGCCGCAGTTCCGCCCTTCGACAGCGGAAAAAACACGTCGATAACGCGGAGCCCCGTAACGAGAGGCTGAGATACCGTAAGCTTTTCGGTATAGGGACGCGGAGTGCGCACCGGCCAATACTGCGAAAGTTTTATCTCTTCGTCCAATTCCGTCGTCGCAATGACATCGTCGACGGTACAATCGCAGCTTCCTTTAAATGTTTTAAGCACGCGCCCGCGGATATAGGGCGGCACCATAATCGTATGCAAAACGGACGGCGTTTCCCGCACCGTCCCGAGCGGGAGACCCGGCGCGATCGGAGAACCCTCCACTATCGTTTTTCCGTCGGAAGTTTTTCCGGCATCGAAGTGCCAGGTCTTTTTCGTGTCGAGCGGTTCGGTACGCTGCCCCGGAAGCAAAAACGCAGTCCCGTCTTCGTACATCGATTCGAGCGGGCGCTGGATACCGTCGTAAATCGTACCGACAAGTCCCGGCCCGAGCCTGAGCGACAGCGGACGTCCGTAGCTTACGATCTTTTCACCGACGTGCATGCCGGTGTCGTCTTCGTACACTTGAACGGTCGCTTTGCCTTTATTTTGTCTGATGATTTCGCCGATGAGCTTTTTTTCGCCGACATCGACGACATCGTATAATCCGCATTCGTCGAGCCCTTCGGCAAAAACAATGGGGCCGGAAATGCGTGTAATTTTCCCTTCAACTGTCATGAATCAAACCTCCCGCCGAACAGAGCTTTGGCGAGTTCCGCGCGGTGTTCCGTTTCAAGCTCGCCGACGATCTGTGAAAGCGTCAGACGGCAGCGGATCATTTTATCTTCCGTTTCGAGGATGATACCCTCTTTAAATGTCAAGCCGTCGATCTCTTCGTCGCCGCTTTTTTCGTATGCGACGGACGAACAGGATGCAAGCGGCACACCTTCTTTTTTCAAAGCCGCTTCCGCGCTTGCCGCATCGAAGCCGAACACAAGCGCGTTCACTTTTTGAGAAGCGACAACCGCTTTATATGCGTTCCATCGGCGGACGGCGAGCGCGATACGCTTTTCTTCCCCCAGCGCTTCGAGGTAGGAATCGATCGCTTTAATAATCGCGCTTTCCATAAACGAAACGAGAAAACGCTCTTTTTCAAGCGGGACGACGGCGTCTCTATCGGCTTGATAGCTTTCCGCCTTTTTTTGATATTCGGCGGTTTTTTCTTCCGTAAATTTTTCGATGCGGTGCGCCACATCGGCGACGAGCGCTTTTCCGTCGCTGTCGGCTTTTGCCAAAATGCGTTCCGCTTTTTTCCGTGCGTCCGTTTCGATTTCTTTGTCGAGAACTTCGGTCGAGCGTAATTCTTCCATAACGATAATCCTTTAAATTTTTACGCCGATTGCTTCCCCGATCGCTTCGGTAAGCGTTTTGCGCCCGCTCAAATGGCCTTCGAGCCCGGGTATCTCTACGATAAGCGGATAGTCGGCCGTCTTTTGCCATTCGAGCTCTTCGTCTTGAATATAAGAGGCGGCGCTTTCCGTGAGAATGAGGACGCGGGGAATTTTTTCAACGGGAACGGATACGGTACCGCCCCTGCCGGTAACGCGGTTAAACGATTCCAGCACTTCCTGACGCGTTTCGGCTATTGCACCGTCGACGCCGACAAGTCGGAATGCGAGAACCATTTCGCGTTCACCGATCACAAAATAGTTCAAATCGGTGTATCCTCGATCAGTTGATGATAAGGAATCCGATCAAAAAGCCCCAGAGGCAGATACCTTCGGCAAGACCGACGAAGGGAAGCGCTTTTCCCGAAAGGTTCGCGTTTTCGCTCATCGCGCCCATAGCAGCCGCTCCGATTTTGCCGACGGCCATACCGCCGCCGATGCACGCGATACCGACCGCAAGAGCCGCAGCGATGTAGCGGATGCCGCCGCTCACGGAAGCTTTCGATTCCACGGCAGGTGCGCTCTGCGTTTCATTTGAAGACTGCGCGAAAAGCGCTCCGACCGAAAAAATTGCCGAAAGAACGGCAACCGCGATAAGTTTTTTATACATAGAAACTCCCGTTTTCGGACATCATCAGCATCCGAAAAAGTTTTGATCATGCGCATGCTTCGAAGCGCGAAGCCTTACTCCGACGTTTCCGGCAAGCGCACGCTATATATTCGAGTCTGCAACGCAAACTCACCGGGCAGCCTATTGCACGGCGCCCTGTTTATACGTAAAGCAAAACGGCGAAAACTCGACACCCGTTTCATTGAAAAACTTCGAAAAGAATTCGTAGTATTGCAGACGCACGACTTGGATCGCGACGATCATGCCTTCAAGCACGATGACGAGCGCGTTTCCGAGTACCGTTACGATGATACCGCCCGGAGAGCCGATCATGTCGGCGAGCATCGAAATGACGAACGCGAGCACCGCGTGCGCGAGCGCAAACGCACCGACGCGCAAAAAGCTCACCGAATTCGAAAGGTAGGTCGAAATCACTTCGATGAGTTCGACGACGCCCGAAATGACGAGCGCACCGATGCCGTTTTCGGCGATGGGACGCTCTCCGTCAACGAGGCGCTCGAAAGGTTCTCCGAATGCGGCAAAAAACATGAGCACGCCGATCACGATAAAGTCGAAGCGCGACGCCGTTTGATGGAAAAACAAAACGCGTACGACGAGCGCGACGATGTACCAAAAAAAGCACGCGCCGGCAAGTCCCGTCTTTCCGAAAAGCGCGCGGCCGGGTTTTCGCACGATGAATTTATTCGTGATATTGATTATTAAGCCGATCGTATTGATGAGAAAGCCGACGGCGATCGCAACGCCGAACATCGCGAACATCGCCGACGTGTCGGTTCCCGACGGCATGAGTTTTATGATGGGCGCGTGCGGTTTTCCGAAAAATCCCGTTACCCAATACGCAAAGGGTTCGAGCAGCGTTTCGTTCGTAAAAAACTCGCCCGTCAAAAGCCCCATGATCATGCTGCTCACTCCGACTGCGATAAAGACGGGAGCGGATCTGTTGTACGAACCGATGCGCAGGATCCGTCTTTCGAGCAAAAGACCGAGCAAAAATATAACAAGACCCTGTCCGAAATCTCCGAACATGATGCCGAACAAAATCGTAAAAAAGAGCGCAACGAAAGGCGTCGGATCGATCGTACCGTAGACGGGAGCGCCGTAACTGAAGAGCATACGCTCGAAGCCTTTGACGAATTTCCGATGATGCACTTCGACCGGCACCTGCTCTTTTCCGTTTATGACTGACGGCACTTCGGACGGCAGATATTCGCGGATCGCGATCCGCCCCTCCGTCAGTTCGTCGAGTTCTTTCATCATCGCTTTGCTGTCGCGGGATGAAACCCAGCCGGTCAAACGGTAGACGAGTTCGGTCGACTGCAGCTTCGACTCGACGTCCTGAATCTGCATACCGATCGAAAACGCGCCCAGGAGCGCAAGCAGTTTTTCACGGTGCGTTTCGGCAAAATTGCCGCGCTCTTTTTCCAGTGCGGCGACCTTTTGCGCGGCGGCACTTTTTTCGTTTTTGAGACCGGCAAGCACATCGTCGGGGATCCCTTTAAAATCCTGAGGGATTTCCATATTGACGAAATTGAATTTTTTTAATTCCGTGTCGAGGGCAAAGCGACCCTTTTTCGAAGACGCCGCGAGAATGCGCGAATTGTCGTTGCCGAGCGGAATGACGACAGCCCGCTCCCCGACCGCATCTTTGAGCGCTTCAAACAATGTCGGATCGATTTTACCGATTCTCAGCGAAAGGAACGAAAGGTGTTCGAGTTCCGAATACGACGCTTTCAAATTCGAAAATGCGAGCGCTTCTTTATACGCGTCGTCGACACGCTTGGCTTCTTCGATGCTTGCGGTAACGCGATGCTTCAAATCGTCGACCGCGGCAAGCAGTTTTGCCGCCTCGTCCCTGTCCGCATCGGAAGGTGCGCTGCACGATCGCCCGTCGTCCGTTCTGTCTGGAACGGCGAGAAAGATGCGCGCGCGCTGGAGATTGTCGAAAAATTCTTTGTCCGCGTTTTTAAAAGCGTCGGATGGAGAAGCGTCTCCATCGCGCAGTTTTGTCTGAAACTGAAAGTTACCCTTTTTGCCGAGATATTCGATCACTTTTGAAATATCCTGCCGGAGCGTCATAAGCTCTATGAGCCTCATTTCAGTCGTTCGTGCCATATTTTACCTTCTCGATTTGCTGCAACATTATGATCGGGCTTTCGCCGCCACCCCCGCAATTTTCATCGCTTCTTCCGCGCTCACGTTGAGGCGGATGCTTTCCGCCGCCGTCCGTATGATATCGCATTCGTGCTGCTTTATCTTAAACCACGAAATAAGCACAACATCGGTCAGCGGATATCGGTGAAAGAGACGTTCGGCGCGGCGATTTATGTCGGCTTTGCACGCATCTTCCATCCAGCGCGGATCGAGTTTCCACACAGCTCCCTCTTCGTGAGGATTGAGCAGCGGCGCATACTGCCAGTCCTTCCAATCGGCGTACGTATCCGTCGCTTTGTCGAGGATCGCGATCGCAGGAGCAGCAAGAGGATCGGACGATTCGCGGCCGTCGTCCGCATACGCGAGGTGCGTCAATATCTCGTCCTTTTTCATATCGTAGTACACTTTCAAGCGGAGCGCCCACACGATATTTTGCATAACATAGTAATGCGTAAAAAAATCGACGACGGGCTTTTTAATTTCTCCGCGCACTTCATTTACGCACTGCCACATGAGCTTGACGTATTGACTGTCGAGCTTTGCGTTGACGATGTGCTGCTCGTGAATATCGGGCACCGAATCGTACCACGCAAACGGAGTCCCCTTCGTGATCGAAGCGATATTCGGCCACGCTTTATAATCGAGCATACCGTATGCGCCGAGTGCACAAAGGTGCGGCATCTTTTCTTCTTTTAAGCACAGAGCCGCGCTTATCGTCTTTAAATTTTCAACGACGTAAAAGTACAAAAGGTCGGTCAGAATGGCATGCGGCTTATCGTACATTTCGACGAGCGAAATATACTGCGCCAAAAAACGGTCTTCCGCTTCTTCCTCCAATTTTTCGCCGAGCATAGTCTGCGGGATGAGCGGTACTTCCGTGCCGAACACGAGTGTCCACAATTCGGGAAGCGTCTTTACGGCAAACAGAGCCGAAGCTCTCTCGCCGACAAAGGCTTTTCGGAGCATTCCCGCAGCCTTAGCGTTTACATAAGAAGCAGCACCGGAGTATTCCATACGCGCGCCGTCCGTCAGTTTGCCGCAAGCAGCGTATCGAGCAGCTTGTAAAAAGCTCCGGTATCCTGTGTCGTATTTTGAATTTCGGATCGATATGCGGCGATCGTCTCCGCATGTTTTTCGTCAATCGCTTTTGTTCGCGCAGCATAATCGCTTTCGAATTTTGCCAAGATTTCATCGTGTCGTTTTTTATAATCGCTTTCCGCTTCGGCGCGGTACGCGGCGAGGCGCTTATCGGCTTCGGCCTGCGCATCGGACGTCAAACCCGATGCACGCTTTTCCACTTCAAGCAGATGATTGATAACGTTGACTTCGCTTTCGGACATAGACTACCCCTGTAACGACATTTCAAAATTACATACGGCGTCGAATATTTCCTGCGGCGTCTTTTTTTCCATAATTGTTTTTAAAAAATCGGGTGCCTGCAAAAGGTTCGCGACATCCTTCATCGTCTGGAGATGCGATTCCGTATCGCCCTCGGCGAAGAGCATCATGATGATAAAGTTTACGGGACTGCCGTCGAGTGAATCGTATTCGACTCCGGTGCGGCTCAAACCCAACGCCAAAGCCGTGCCGCGCACCGAAGCGCACTGCGCGTGAGGAACGGCGATACCGGGGATGATTCCGGTAGTCTGTTGCGCTTCCCTCTGCATGAGCGCATCCAGCGCACCCTGCCGATCGACTGACGGCTGGGATGCAACGACCATTTCGAGCATCTCTTCAAACACTTCGTCTTTTTCCGTGCTTTCCAAATCGGCTTTGATATTCGCGGGAGTGAGTAAATGACTTAACATCGCTTATCTCCTCTCAAATCACTGCTGCGGCTCAACCGCTGCGCTTCCGGCATTGTCCGCCGCACCTTGAGCATCGGATGTCTTCCACCAATCGTTCGACTGCGTATCGGCAGGAGACGTACCCTGCTGCACGGTTCCGGAAGGAACGAGATTTTGTTCGAGGCGCGGACGCTTGTTCAGCAGCGCGAGCGCCAACGCAAACACGAAGAAAAGCACGACAAGCACGAAAGTCGTCCTCGTCAGAATATTTGCAGAATGAGAACCGAATGCCGTCGTTCCGCGTCCGCCCAAAAGGCCGCCCATGCCGCTCGAACCGTCATCCTGCACGAGAATGATAAGGATAAGCAACGCGCACGCAATGATAAATGCGACGAGCAGAATTACACGAATAGCACCCATTTTATATACTCCCGTAAACAAATCCCCGCAGAAAGCGGAGAGAACAATATCGATAGTTCCGATATATTAACCTAATTGTGCACTTTGGTCAATCGGCGTTTCGAGCTGTTTGATCAGCTCTCCCATAATAATCTCACACTCTATTCAATTCCTGCATCATTGCAGGGCGCCGCCGATAGGCGATGCGGAATTCTGCCATAAGCGTTTGAACCAGGTCTTTGCCGCCCGGATAGCGCTTCATTCTTTTTAATAAATCGGCTATCTCCTGATAGACACCCCGATCCGAAGTATATGCGGCCTTTTCCCGTACGACCTCTTCATATCGCTTCAGAATTTTTTCAGGCGCCAAATCTTTTATAAGATCTTCGTATTCGAGAATATAATAAATCCCCTGCGCTTCCAACGCCAATTTCAAAAGCCGATCATATAATCCGTCGTATGCATATAAGTGATCAATGCGATGAATATCTTTTTGTTTGAAAATGATTTCCCGTTTTTCTTCCCATTCATCGACAGTGTAATATGTTTTTAATTCTTTATAGGTATCGATATCTCCGGGATCATATTCCAATACAATACGCCATAACTCATCTTTATACTTTTCACGCTGCCCCGTTTTCGCATATATTTCTTTTAATTTTTCGCTATACGCCAGTATCAGACCGCGGTAGCCTGTATCGACAAGTTTTCCTTCCTCCAGCAGCTGAATCGCTTCTTCATATCGCTTCATTCGTATACATTCGTCTACATAATATTTTCGGATGTCGCTCAAATCGATATATTTTTTACAATACTCATCAATATCTTTTTGCAAAAAGTTGAGCTGTCTCATAACTTCCAGATGATACTTTGCCCACGTTTTTGCAGCGTATTCATTGATGCAATTTTCTTCGGGATGCAAATTGTCAATGATTTCCGTGATCGTTTTTTGCAAAAATTCCGACAGCTCGTTATAAAATCCGCGAGAGTCATAATATGAAATATATCCGTATTTATCGGCATGGCATATACAAATTCTGTCGATTGCCTGTTTATATATTTTCAGATCGTCGCTTGAAATGCCACAGCGCATTTTTAATTTAAATTGCTGCAAAAGCATCGGATCGTCTGTCAGCACATCGATCAAAAAAGCCCTGATGCCCGCACTATCGGTATTGTCAACAAGTTCTTGAATCGAAAAAGCCGCACTGGATTCATTACTGCTCGCCGTCTTATTTTCATCATTTTTAAAAGCGGCATTTCCCGTCTTGTTCATAATACTCCTGTCCGCGATCCGATATTTCATCATCGAATAATTTTTTCCAATCCATAATTACGGTATAGTATACAACAAAAGGGATCGTCAATATGTCGTTTCTTTAATACGATCAAGCTCGCAAAAACTTTATAAATCCGACAACTAACGAAATACCATAACAAATTATCGCAATGTAAATGGCGATAAAAACCTTCTTTTCCTTGATTCTTTTATAAGCCTTTTCATCCTTTACTATTACAAACAATATAAAAATCAATGCCGCCGGTATGATATTCATTTCAATATAGTTCATCAGCACTTTCATATTATTTCCCTAATCAATATTTTACCGGAAAGTTCCTTAAATTATTAATATTACGTACTATACAATCCGTCCTTTTAAAATGCATCCAGCGGCACAAAACGCTTATACGGTTTTCCGTCGCTTATCTTTGCTTCTCGAATAAATATTTTATCTTGAGTGCCGATTGAATCCATAAAAAATTTATACCTCGTATAGGTCTCACCTCCGTATCGATAATCGTAGAATTCCATATATCTGCTGTATGTTCCGCGCTTATTGGTATAAAACACAAATCCTGCAGTTCCCGCTTCCGGTTTCGGCGTCCTATTATTCGGATACATTTTGTAGATATCAGAAATTTTATAATTATTCGGATCCCATATTATTCCGTTCTGAGCTTTCGGATCAAACCCGTTTTCAAGCGCAGCTTTTCCCGCATAAAAGCCGCACGTCGTATTTGCATCATAAAAAATAAGATTATAGAGCCGAGAAGCGAATATTCCATTGATAATCCATAAAATACAACCAACTGAAAAAATCAAGTCATTGTGATACATTTCACCGAGACACATGACCGACAATGTCGGCAGAGTTACAATAAAATATCCCCATTTTTCCCGTATCCTCATATTCACTTTTTTATTATAATGGCGGGCGATCCTTTTTTTTTCATTTCCCTTGACAGCCGAGATTATACATTATATACACTTAATATACGAAGGTACAGTATGCAGAGGATAGTTCAAAAATGGGCAACAGTCTCGGTTTTAGAATTCCTTCTCGTTGGGCAAAAGATAACAATGTAAAGAACGGCAGCAAAATTAAAGTAATTGCTGAAATAAGGAAAAACAGTCATTCTTTCTCAGAAAAAATCGCTTGATAGATGGATTACCTACATTTTATTATCATCATAGTAATTACTTTTTTCTTTTCTTTATATTTTTACAAAACAAACAAGAAAAATTCTAATGTGTATATACCACAGAATAAAAATGATGATACCGTGAAAGATCAGACTCAAAGAACACCTTTTGACGAGAATAAAGCTGAGAATGCAGAAAATAAAGAAATTGATGATTATAAAATTGAAATAATATATTATTGGATAACACAAAAAGTCTTTCCTAATAAAAATATAGATTACAATATTCTAAAAGAAAAAATTATCAAAATAATTGGCTTACTTCCGGAAATTTTAGAAGAT
>NZ_JAFEVM010000049.1:0-14363 GCF_016901105.1 Treponema sp. Marseille-Q4523
AATAAATTTAATTATCGAGTTCGGAAGCAGTAATTATGCGGCAAAAAAAATGCCGCATCGAAACAGACCCAAGGAGATCGAACGAAAATGGAAAATTTTTTCAAATTGAAAGAGAGAGGAACGACGGTACGCACCGAAATCACCGCCGGCTGCACGACTTTTTTGGCGATGGCGTATATCCTCGCCGTAAACCCCGCGATCCTTTCACAGGCGGGCATGAATGCGGCAAGCGTCTTTACCGCAACGGCGATTGCGGCGGGCATTGCGACGCTCGTTATGGCATTTACCGCAAACCTGCCGGTCGCCCTCGCACCGGGCATGGGGCTGAACGCGTTTTTTACGTTTACCGTCGTTTTGGGCATGGGCTATTCGTGGCAGACGGCGCTCACCGCCGTTTTTCTCGAAGGTATTTTATTTATCGTCTTATCGATTTTTAAAGTCCGCCAAGCGCTCATCAAAGCGATTCCCGCAAACTTAAAAAAAGCGGTTGCAGTCGGCATCGGTTTATTTATCACCCTTATCGGTCTGCACGACGGCGGCATCGTTTCCGGAGATACCGGAACGATCATCGGTTTTGTGCCGATGAAAGGCGCCGCCCTCGTCGCGATCATCGGCCTCGTCATCACGATCGTTTTACTGTGCTTAAAAGTAAAAGGCGCGATCATCATCGGCATGATTTTGACGACGATCATCGGCTACCCCTTCGGCGTAACGAAGATTCCCGAAGGCTTCAGTCCCTTTTCACTTCCTGCAGCCCCGCTCTTCTTTCAGTTCGATTTTTCGACGGTGCTTTCGCTGAAATTTTTTACCGTGTTTTTTACGTTCCTCTTCGTCGATATTTTCGACACGATCGGAACGCTCATGGGCATCGCCGAACAGAGTAATCTGAAAGATAAAAACGGCGACATCAAAAACGTGAACGAAGCGCTCCTCTCCGATGCGGTCGGAACGGTCGTCGGAGCCGCACTCGGCACGTCGACGATAACGAGCTTTGTCGAAAGCACCGCAGGCGTCGCCGAAGGCGGACGCACGGGTCTCACGTCGGTAACCACTGCAATCATCTTTTTCGCAGCTCTCTTTTTGAGCCCGCTCTTTTTGCTCGTGCCGTCTGCGGCTTCCGCACCGGCGCTCATCGTCGTCGGCTTTATGATGATGCGGGCAGCGGCAAATATCGAATTTACCGATCTTTCCGAAGGCATCCCCGCTTTTATCACGATCATGACGATGCCGTTTTCGTACAGCATCGCAACGGGCATTTCGTGGGGCGTTATGAGCTACGTCGTCTGCAAAGTCGCTTCGCGCAAGTTTAAAGACATTTCCGCGCTGACGTGGATACTCTTTGCCGTCTTCGTTGTAAAGACCGTACTCGACGCAATGTAAACACTATGGCAGACGAAGCAAAATACGCGCGCCCGAGCTGGGACGAATATTTTATGGAAGTCTGCCGCACGGTCGCAAAGAGGGCAACCTGCGACCGCGGCAGAAGCGGCTGTGTCATCGCGCGTGACAATCAAATTCTCGTAACCGGCTACGTCGGAAGCCCTGCAGGGCTTCCCCACTGCGACGACGTCGGACATTTGATGCGGAAAATGATCCACACGGACGGCACGATTTCACAGCATTGTGTCAGAACCGTACACGCCGAACAGAATGCGATCTGCCAGGCGGCAAAGCGCGGCATCGCGATCGACGGCGCGACCGTGTACTGTAAGATGACGCCGTGCAGAACCTGCGCCATGCTCATCATCAACTGCGGCATAAAGCGCGTCGTATGCGAAATGCACTACCACGACGAAAAAGATTCGCTCGATATGTTCAAACAGGCGGGCATTCCGATCGAACACGTAAACGACAAAACGCAAACGTACACGAATATGTAGCTCCGTTTGCAAATCGGTACGCTTTTATCGGAAGCACGCTTATGTTCCGCCTTTGGCGTAAGCAGCAAGCAGTCCTTCGGCGACAGCGGGATTCGTGATAACCGACGGACCTCCGATGCAGCCGCTTTCACACGCCATCACTTCGACAAGGTTCGGCGTGTTTTCGTTTTTCGCAATTTTCCCCTGATTTATCATTCCGTATGTCGCAAGTTTTTTCATACCGGCTCTGTCGAGCCCGTTGATTTGGGCGGCTTTGAGGATGCTTTGATCTTTCAGACGCACCCGCACCGCTTCCGCTACCCCGCCCGTCTTTGCAAAACCTCTTCCCGTCGACGTCGGAATGTGATCGGGCAGTTTTGCAGGGAGAGAAGCGATATCGATATTTTTTGCAATAAAAAACGCGCGGAGTTCTTCGACCGAAAGCACGTAATCGACCGCATCGTCGTCAAAACCCTCCCGCCGCTTTGCAAGACAGGGACCGATAAACACGGTAACGCAGTCGGCATCTTTTTGCTTTGCGATCTCCGCCGTGTAGTGCATGGGGCTTCGCGTTTCGGACACGCAGGGCTTCAAAGCCGGCACGTGAATGTTTACCGCGCGCACGTACGCCGAACAGCACGACGTCGTCATAAGCACATCTCCCCGCTCCATACGCTCTTCGAATTCTTTCGCTTCTTTATCCGCACAGATATCCGCTCCGATGGCGACTTCGAGTACGTCGTCGAAACCCAGAGCCGAAAACGCCGCTTCGAGCTGACCGGGAGCGGATTTGAATTGAGCTGCGATCGACGGTGCATAAAGCGCGACGACGCGGCGCTTTTTTTGCATGATATGCTTGATAACGTCGACGAGCTGGCTTTTATCCATCATCGCGCCGAAGGGACACTCGCTCATGCAGCGCCCGCAAAAGATGCATTTATCGTAATCGATTTTTTCGAGTCCCGTTTCGTCTTTGCTGATGGCGCCGACGGGGCACGCTTCTTCGCAGGGTACGGGAATTTTAATAACCGCGTGATACGGACAGTTTTGCATGCACAGCCCGCAGTTGACGCACTTCGCTTCATCGATAACCGCTCTCCGGTCTACCGTGATCGCTTTGCGCGGACAGTTCATCATGCACGGGCGCGCAAAACAGCCCTGACACGCGTTCGTGATCATGTAGTGCGTTTTTACACACGCGTTGCACGCATCCTGCAAAACGGTGAGCATGGGCCAGGTCGGAGAATCCCGCTCGAGAGCATCTTTCGCGTATTCGGCGAGCGGACGGTCGTCGTCGTAATTTTCGATCGATATGCCGAGCCTGGCAAGGACTCTCATGCGCAAAATCGCCCTGTCGTGGTAAATACAGCAGCGTATCGATTTCGAATCGAGAGGCGCCATTTCGCGAGGAATATAATGCACGCCTTCGGCAAGTTTGCCGTCGAGTTGAAGCCGCGCGATACGCACGAGAATTTCACGCTTTACGTTTGCAGCGTTGTTGTTGATATTGAGCATCGTTTTTCCTTCATGCAGCTGTTCGTTTACGCGCGGCAGTATAACATATTTTTACAGTTTGCGCCAGAAAAGGGAATGCACGGCGTAATTTCAAATTCCGTGCCGGTAAAATATCAGCATTTTAATTGTCAACCTATTGTATTTATTTAACAGTGATTGTAAACTCGCGCTATGAAAATAAACAACACTCGTTTTGTATTTATCGTTTTGTTTGCGGCGATCATCTGTGCGGGCTGCTTTATCGCAGTACCTATAGGTCCCGGCGGCATTCCGATCGTCATGCAAAATATGTTCGCCGTGCTCGCAGCTCTCACGCTCGGAGGCTTCGGCGGATTTTTTTCGGCGCTGCTCTTTGTCGCAGCCGGCGCGCTCGGACTTCCCGTCTTTTCAGGCGGCGCGGGCGGGATCGCGCGCCTTTTGGGGCCGACGGGCGGATTTCTCATAGGCTATATAATCGCAGCTCTCGCCGCAGGCTGCATCGCACGAAAGCCTCACGCAGGTGAAAAAGCCTTCAGCGCAAAAAATATCGTAAAGCTGTCGCTCGCCTCTCTTGCGGGATTTACGCTCATCTATGTTCCGGGCATCCTCCGCTTTATGCAGCTGACTCACCGAAGTTTTTCCGCGTCGATTGCAGCCTGCCTCATTCCGTTTATACCCGGAGATCTCATAAAGCTCGTTCTCTCAGTTCCGCTTGCGGCAAAGCTCCGCACGGCGGCTGCCCGTTATTTTACCGACAAAAGCGAATGACGCAGGACGATTTACTTCCGTACGACACTTCGTTTCCGAACGGCGCTTCCCTTTCCGTCGAAAACGTGACAAAAACGTTCCCGTCTTATGAGGGGGAGGAAAGGTTTACCGCGCTTTCGGAAGTGTCGTTTTCGCTTTGCGAAGGAGATACCGCCCTCATCGCGGGGGCGAACGGTTCGGGAAAAAGCGTACTCATGTCGATCATCGCTTCCCTCGACAAAGCCGATTCCGGTACGGTGAAAATCGTATGCGGCGGAAAAGCGGCGCAGTGCGGACTTGTATTTCAGGAAGCCGAAATGCAGCTTTTGGGAGAGACGCCGATCGAAGACGTGATGTTCGGCTTAAAAAATATCGGATTAAAAAAACGGGAAGCCGAACGAAAAGCGCTCGACGTGCTTGCGGAAGTAGGCCTTGCGGGAAAAGAAAGATCGAGCGCACGATTTTTGTCGGGAGGTGAAAAAAGACGGCTTGCCGTCGCAGGCATCATAGCGCTCGATATGCCGCTCGTCATATTCGACGAACCCTATGCGAACCTCGATTATTCGGGCGTGCGGCACGTGAACGCTCTTATCAAACTGCTGAAAAAAAAAGGAGTGACGATCATCATCCTCACGCACGAACTCGAAAAATCGCTTGCGCTCTGCAATCGCTTTATCGTGCTGTACCGCGGAAAAAAAGTATTCGACGGAAAGCCCTCCGAAGGATTGGCGCAAAAGCTCGAAGCTTGGGATATCAAAAATCCGCTCGCTTCCTACAAAGGTCTTCGGGATCTCGAATGGTAAGGCTTTTCGGCTACCGAAGCGGTTCGTCTTTTTTGCATAAATGCGATGCACGCATAAAACTCATTTCGCTTTTTGTGCTCGGCACCTGCGTTTTCATCTTGCCCCGAAACGCCGTGATCGCCTGTATCGCGATTTTTTTTGCGCTTTCCCCTGCCATCCGCTTTCCGATGAAAGAAATCCTTTTGTCGCTCAAGCCCATTGTGTATTACGCGCTTATACTCTACATTTCGTCGATAGTATCCGCCCTTTTCGCTCACGCTCCCTTTCCGCTTCCGTTCATCCCTTCCGAACGCGACATCGTCATTTTGTGCCGTCTCGCCCTCGCCTTTTTAATCGCAAACGCGATTTACCGCACGACAAGTCCCCTCGAACTTAGAGAAGCAGTCGAATCGATCGAAAGAGGTGTCGTGCGGATCTTTCGGCAAAGAGCGGAATACCGCCGTCTTCTTTTTTCGGAATCCTTATCGCTTTTGATCGTACTCATTCCCGAAGTATTCGCCGTGTGGCAGGCGGTTTTTCGCGCGTGGAAAGCGAGGTGCGGAAAAAAAGGCATCCGCATGGTGTTAACCCTTTTTCCGGTCTTTATCTCCGTGTGCATGAAGCGTACTTATATAATGTCGCTCGCTCTAAAAGCCAGGCGGCCGGAAAACACGTAAAAATCACAAAAAAACGGAGAATTTTCGACGCGGCATCTTGCAATATCAGCTGTAGCGCTGTATAGTATTATCATATCGTTTAAAACGCTATATTTAGAGTACAAATTTTAAATAATTTGTTATAAGGGATCGATATGCGGTGTCCGTATTGCGGAAGTCTCGACGACAAAGTTATAGAATCGCGTGCGATGGCAAACGGTGAAAGCATCAGGCGGCGTCGCGAATGCCTCGGCTGCGGCTACCGTTTTACGAGTTACGAGCGTATCGAAGAAAAACCCTTTATGGTCGTCAAGCGAGACGGAAGGCGCGAACCCTTCGAGCAGGCAAAGCTCGAAAAAGGCATCAGCCGCGCCCTCGAAAAACGGCCGGTGTCGATGAGGATGGTCGAACAGATCGTATCCGAAATCGAAGACAAGGCCGTTATGAGCGGAAAGGTGAGCCGCGAAATCTCGACTGCGGAACTGGGGGAACTCGTACTGCAGCGTCTGTATGAAATCGACAAAGTGGCGTACATCCGCTTTGCATCGGTATATAAGCATTTTGAAAACCTCGATGAATTCATCACCGAGGTAAAAAACATAGAGGGGAAACAGATATGAGCGGTCAGGCAGTATTTCCGGAATGGCGGAATTTTTTGGGTGAGAGCGGAGATAAAGAGACGGCGGGATTTATCAAATCCGTCGTAAAGCGCTCGGGGGATATAGCTTCTTACGACCGGAAAAAAATCGAATCGGCCATAGGACGCGCGATCGAAGCGGTCGAAAAGCGAAAGGATCCCGAACGGGCGGAAAAGCTTACGGACGCAGTAGAAGAAAGGCTCCGCCTGCGCCTTGCGGGAAGCAGAACGCATTCTATCCCCGCCATCGAAGAAATTCAGGACGACGTCGAAAGCGTCCTCATCGAAAATAACGAAGTCGAAGTCGCAAAAGCGTATATCCTCTACCGCGCGCGGCACGAAGCCATCCGCGGTGCAAAGAACCTCATGCTCGACATCAACAAAACGATGGACGAATATTTGAGCCGAAGCGATTGGCGCGTCAAAGAAAACGCGAACGTCAATTTTTCACTCGGCGGTCTCATCCTGAGCAATTCCGGCGCCGTTACGGCAAACTATTGGCTCAACAATATCTATCCGAAAGAAGTGGCGGACGCGCATAAAACGGCGGCCTTCCACATTCACGACCTTTCGATGTTTTCCGGCTACTGCGCGGGCTGGTCGCTGAGGCAGCTCATTCAGGAAGGACTCGGCGGCGTTCCCGATAAAATCACATCGACGCCCGCGACACACCTTTCGACGCTCGTCAACCAAATGGTGAACTTTCTCGGCATCATGCAAAACGAATGGGCGGGCGCTCAAGCGTTCAGCTCTTTCGACACCTATCTTGCGCCCTTCGTCAAAATCGACAATCTTTCGGAAAAGAGCGTGCGGCAGTGCATCCAAAGCTTTTTGTTCGGCGTCAACACGCCGAGCCGCTGGGGAAGTCAGGCACCCTTTACGAACGTCACGCTCGACTGGGTATGTCCCGACGACCTCAAAAACAAAAAAGCGATCGTCGGCGGCGAAGAGCAGGAGTTCACGTACGGCGATTGCCAAAAAGAGATGGATATAATCAATAAGCAGTTTATCCTGCTCATGCTCGAAGGAGACGCTTCGGGGCGGGGCTTCGGCTACCCCATCCCGACGTACAATATCACAAAGAATTTCGAATGGGAAAGCGAAAATGCGGAATTGCTTTTCAAAATGGCATCCCAATACGGCACTCCCTATTTTCAAAATTTCGTCAATTCCGATTTGAATCCGAGCGACGTGCGCTCCATGTGCTGCCGTCTCCGCCTCGATAAACGCGAGCTTCGAAAACGCGGCGGCGGACTTTTCGGCTCCGACGAGTTTACCGGTTCCCTCGGCGTCGTTACGATCAACCTCCCGCAGATCGGTTTTCTCGCAAAAGACGAAAAAGCGTTTTTCAAGCGGCTCGACTATCTCATGGACATCGCGCGCGACAGCCTGTGCATAAAACGCAAAGTGATCCAGCACCTCCTCGATACGGGGCTCTACCCCTATACGAAGCGCTATCTGCACACGCTCGACAATCACTTCAACACGATAGGACTCTGCGGCATGAACGAATGCTGCCTCAATTTTCTCGGCACATCGATCGTCGATCCGAAAGGCAAAGCCTTTGCCGAACGCGTACTCGACTATATGAGAAGCCGGCTCGCCGACTATCAGGAATCGACGGGAGAACTTTTCAACCTCGAAGCGACGCCCGCCGAAAGCACGTCGTTCCGCCTCGCTTCCCATGACAAAAAGAATTTCCCGGAAATCATCACGAGCGGCACGGACGAAAGCCCCTTTTATACGAATTCGACGCAGCTTCCCGTCGACTATACGTCCGACATTTTCGAAGCCCTCGATTTACAGGAAAGCCTGCAGACACGATACACCGGAGGCACGGTTTTCCATACCTTTATGGGCGAACAGATAAAAGACTGGAGGGCGTGCCGCGATTTGGTAAAAGCGGTTACGGCAAACTACCGAGTGCCTTACGTGACGATTTCTCCGACCTATTCGATTTGCCGGAGCCACGGCTATTTGAACGGCGAGCACTTCGAGTGTCCGAAGTGCAAAGCGGAAAAGGAAAGAGAGCTGCGTTTAAAGCTCGAACGGCTCGAAAAAGAAAAAGAGGCAGTGCTCGCATCCGAACGCGCGTAGAAATACAGCGGCCGGAAGGAATGCCCGCGGGGTCGCTGCCGTACGGCAGATCTGCGGCATGGTACAGCCGATTTTATATGGGTGCGTTTTCGGAGCGTTTTTCGGTACGTACTGCTGAATATAGCGTAAAAAACTTGACATAGGGTCAAAACAACACTATAATTAGCGCATATATTATATCTAATACATATATGATATATTTACAACTATGGGCTTAGGGGGAAATTGCTATGACTGAATTGAAACGAACGATCAAAGAAATCGATGCGGATATCGAAGCGACGAGGGCAGCGCTTGCGGACGTACACGGCTCGGAAACCGAAGTGTATGCGCGCATCGTCGGCTATTACCGCGCAGTCCGCAATTGGAATAAAGGCAAACGCGAAGAATACGATCACCGCAAAATGTTCGCCGTTCCCGAAAACGAAGCGTATGAAATCACCGAAGCGGACAGCGCATGCGAGTGCGCCTCCCCTGCACGAGTTACGCATCCTGCGGCAAAAGTTTCCGCCTCGCGCGCAGCGGGTTTTGAAAAAGAAGGCAGATGGGAACTCTTTTCGAGAAAAACCTGCCCCAACTGCCCGCCGGTACAAGCGTATATGGCAAAGCTTTCGATGCGCGGCAAAACGATCGACGTCGATACCGAAGAAGGACTTGCCGAAGCCGCAAAAAAAGGTGTATTCGCTTCTCCGACAGTCATCGTCTATGACGAATCGGGTGAAGAAAGCGCGCGGTGCCACAGCGTTGAAGAGCTCGACGCAGTATTCGCTTCCGTCACCGCATGACGGAAACTTCGATCCCCGAAACGCTCCTGCACGCAAAAGCCGGTGTCCTCATAAAGACGACGCTCGTCGATTTTCCCGGGTGCGTCGCCTCTTCTCTTTTTTTGCGCGGCTGCAATCTCCGCTGTCCCTATTGTTATAACGCCGGTCTCGTGCTCGGCGGAAAAGCGGCAGCGGACGATATTTATGCGACGACGGAAGAAGTCTTTTTACACCTCGAAAAACGGAAAAATGTCCTCACGGGTTTTGTTGTAAGCGGCGGAGAACCCCTCGTAAATCCGCTTACGCCCTACCTCGTCCCTTATGCAAAAGCGCTCGGCTACCGTGTAAAGCTCGACACGAACGGCACATTGCCCGACGAACTGAACGCTCTTATCGAAGACGATAAAATGCGCCCCGACTTTATCGCGATGGATATAAAAACCTCCCCGTCGCGCTACGGCGAACTCTCGGAAAAAGCAAAAACGCAGGACAAATCGGCTGCGGCAAAAATCGAGGAGGATTTTTCTTCACGCATTGCACAAACCGTCCGCCTCACGTCTTCTCTTCCGCCTTCTTCGCGCGAATGGAGAACCGTGCTCGTCCCGCCCCTCGTAACGAAGCGCGACATACGGGAAATGGCCGCCCTGCTCCCTTCCGACGCATCGTGGAGATTTGCTCAGTTTCGAAACGAAAACTGCATCGACCCCGCATACAACGATATCGCCCCGTACTCCGACGCGGAAGCCGCTGCTCTCGTCGCATACGCAAAAACCTTTATCAAAGATTCCGAACTCCGCTGATACGAAAAATGCGAGCCGACGGCGTTTTATCGATACGGTTGCCATATATATGCTGTCGGTAACCGTTTTTAAAATTGCAAGAATCTTGCAGTTCTTGCACGAATTCTTGCAAATCTTGCAAGAACGGAAAACTTACCGTATGCAGGGATAAAGCGTCGAAAACCTTATTGACAAAATAAAGCGAAATATGCTATGCTTGATTTTATCACGGCGGCATAGCTCAGTTGGTAGAGCATACGGCTCATATCCGTAGTGTCTGTGGTTCAATCCCACATGCCGCTAATAAATTCTACACGATTGTGCACATCAAGCGATATACGAATAGACTTCCGACCTGAAAAAGCCCTGCTTTTTCAGGGACGCGGCGGTGCGATGCTTTCGCATCGCTTAGGGTAATCCGCCGCGGGTTCGATCACACATGCCGCTAATAATTTTCCACGATTGTGTTCAGGTAATTTACAAAACTTTCCATTCAAGCTACTATATCCTCTAATTATGGAAACATTTAAAGCTCCGTTTAAAGGACGATCGCTCCTCAATTGGATCGATTGGTCGCCGGACGAAATCGAAACGCTGCTCGATATCGCATGTACCGTAAAAGCGGAAGCGAAACGGGGAGAAGTTCACGCGCGCTTTGCCGGAAAAACTATCGCACTTATTTTCGAAAAACGCTCGACGCGCACGAGAAGCGCTTTTGAAAGCGCGTTCGGCGAAGAAGGCGGGCATCCGGTTTTTATGTCGACGCAGGACATCCAGCTCGGTGCAAAAGAATCGGTCAAAGACACGGCGCGTGTGCTCGGTAGGATGTTCAACGCGATCGAATTCCGCGGGTTCAAACAGGAACACGCCGAAGAGCTTTCTCTTTGGTCGGGCGTTCCCGTCATCAACGGGCTGACCGACGCCTTTCATCCGACTCAGGCGCTCGCCGATGTAATGACATTGAAAGAGAGGTTCGGAACATTAAAAGGACTCAAATGGTGTTTTTGCGGCGACGGCAGAAACAACGTCGCGCGGAGCCTCATGCTCATTTCGGCAAAGCTCGGAATCGACTTTTCGGTCTACAGCCCGAAAGAGCTTTTTCCCGACGAAACGATTCAAAACATCTGTGCACCGTTTGCGGCCCAATCGGGAGCAAAGATCACTCTCGGCGACGATAAAAGCGTCGTCCGCGGCGCCGACTGTCTCTATACCGACGTATGGGTGTCGATGGGAGAAGAAATGCTGAAAGATGCGCGTACAAAGCTGCTCTCTCCTTTTCGCGTAACGGAAGAGCTCATGAGAGAAACCGGCAAATCGACATCCGTCTTTATGCACTGTCTGCCTGCGGTAAAGGGCGAAGAAGTAAGCGAAGCGGTGTTCGAAAGCGAAGCGAGTATCGTATGGGACGAAGCGGAAAACAGAAAACACACGATAAAAGCTATTATGCTCGGCATAATGTGACGATACATAAAATAAGCGGTTTTTCCGCGCATAAAGCGCGCGAGGCAAACTCGATTACCGGTTTTTAAGGAGTTTTTATGGGAGTTGTTATGAAAAAGATTGTCCTGTGTTTTGCAGCCCTTGTGCTCGGCGCCGCAGCTTTGACGGCGCAAAAAACAACGCAGCCGAAGCTCGATGAAAGCAAATGGTCTTCGGTTACTTATTTTAATGTACCCCTCTATAAAGTGCTGCAGACGGAAGATGCATACGTCGTCATCTATGCAAAAAACAAAGTCGGAGCGGCGTCAACGACGATCCCGAAAAAATGGGCGAAGGGCAATACCGAAAATCCCCGCAAATTGAAATTCCGCACGGTGCGCGGGACGCTCCAGCCCTTTATGACGGTTGTCAAAGACGACGGCAAATTTGTGCGCGTCATTTTAAGCGTGCCGACGACAAAGGATACCGATTTTTGGGGAATAGCCGATCCGAACAAAGTAACCGATGTCGATAAAGATACGCTCGAAGAACTCGACTTAAACTGAGCGCCGTTTTCCATGCAACTGCTCACCGAAACGGAAGCCGCATCGTTCCGTGATTTTATCGATCGACACGATTTTTTTTACATCTGCGGTCACAAAGAGCCGGACGGCGACTGCATCTGTTCATGCATCGCGCTCGGTATGCTCGTTCAAAAAAAAGGCAAAGAGTTCCAGCTGCTTTCGGCGGGACCCTTTAAACGAACCGAAATCAAACGATACGAAGATCGATTTTCACCGTCAATGCGCTTTTTAAGCGAAGAAGAGCGCAAAAAGAGCGCACTCATCATCACGGACTGTTCGGAATACGGTCGGCTCGGAGACATCGACGGCGACTTGAAAAACCTCGATACCTGCGTCATCGACCACCACAAAACAGCCTCCGCTCCCGAAGGCGCCCTTTGCATCATCGACTCATCTTCCCCCGCCGCCTGCGCCATCGTTCAGCTTTTGTACGAAAGCGTCGTCGGGTGCATACCGAAGGATGCGGCGGAAATTCTCTTTACCGGCTTGTGTACCGACACGGGATTTTTCCGCTTCCTCGAATCGGATTCCGCCGAAGTGTTCAAAGCCGCATCCCGCCTCGTCGATGCGGGCGCAAATCCGAGAGCGACCTACGACTTTATTACCGGCGGAAAACCCTATACAACACGGAAACTGCTCGGCTCCGCTCTCTCGCGCGCGGAACGTTACCTTGACGGAAAGCTCATCGTCACAAGCGAAACGACCGACGATACGCAAAAATGGGGCGCCGAGGGCCGCGATTCGGATGCGTTGTATACGCTGCTTCTCGCTTCGGAAAAAACGCTTGCAGTCGTTTTCGTGAGGCAGGAAAGCGAACATTCGTGTACGATAGGTTTTCGTTCGCGCGGAAACGTCGACGTGAGCGCCATTGCGGCAAAATTCGGCGGCGGCGGACACAAAAACGCGTCCGGCGCAAGTTCGAGCGGAAAGATCGATACGCTCATCCCCCAAATCGTTAAAGAATTCGCGCGCGTTTTATAATTCATAGAGCATCCTCCCCGCTTTTCACAAGCATTCCGATATGTATCCAAGTCACCCTCACCAGAAACTATTTTCTCTAAAAAACAGCATTTAACATAAAAAATCGGCTGCACTCCCGGCAGCAGCCCTGCCGTTTGCGCGGGGAACTTCGCGCTTCGCGCTCGTTGCAAGTGCCGTGACAGACCGTAATCGGAATCGGACTGCGCAAACTTTTTATTAAAAAGTTTGCTTGCCATCGGTCTGAACGGCTCGGCGACAGTGCCGCTGCCTCGCGTTCCGCCTTTTTTATTATATGTTTTTTTCGCGTATACATTTCTGTTGCGGGCGGCATGACGGTATACCACGTATTCGTTGACATCTCCCGTTCGGGAGGATAAGATATATTCATCGGAAAGGATTATCGATATTCAAAGGAGCGTACAATATGAGCATTAAAAAGGTAGTTGTTGCGGGCGGCGGCGTATTGGGAAGTCAAATCGCATTTCAAGCGGCATACAAGGGATTCGATGTTACGATATGGCTGCGTTCCGACGCGTCGATCGGACGGTCCCAGCCGAAAATCGACAGGCTGCACGGAATATACCTTGCCGAATTGACCGATGCCGAAACGAAAATCGGCACAAAGGGAGCGATCTTTTCAAGAGGCCTCATAGACGACAGCGAGCATATAAGCGCCGAAAAAATCGCCCGTCTCAAAAAAAATGTCGAAACGGCGTATAAAAATCTTAAGCTCACAACCGACCTTGCTTCGGCAGTCAAGGACGCCGACATCGTCATCGAAAGTATGGCCGAAAACCCCGAAGCGAAAAAAGCCTTTTACGACGCGCTTTCGGCCGTCCTTGAAGATAAAACCGTCGTCGCGACAAATTCATCTTCGATGGTGCCGAGCATGTTCCGCGATCACGTCAAAAATCCGAAACGCTATTTGGCCATCCACTTTGCAAACAATATCTGGCGCAACAATATGGCCGAAATCATGGGACACGACGGAACCGATCCTGCCGCATTCGATGAAGTCGTCGCCTTTGCAAAAGCCATCGGCATGATACCGCTTAAAGTTTTAAAAGAGCAGCCCGGCTATCTCCTCAATTCCATGCTCATCCCGTTTTTGACGGCAGGGGAAGCCCTGCTTGCAAACGACGTCGGAGACGCGAAGACCATCGATTTGGCATGGAAACTCGGCACGGGAAGCCCGCTCGGCCCCTTTCAAATCCTCGACATCGTCGGTTTGGAAACGGCGTACAACATTACGATGAACCGTCCCGACTCATCCGATCCGGCCTCGCTCCACGGACGCATCGCGAAAATCCTGAAAGGTTACATCGACCAAGGCAAAACGGGTATCAACGCGGGCGAAGGTTTTTACAAATACAAATGATTTATCTGTGCCCGCGCAAAATTTTACGCGGGCAGTGCTTACGCACTTTTTACTTCCGTTCTTTTTTTCGTTGAGCTGCAATATCGGTATCGTAATCATAGTCGGCTATCAACATATTCATATAATGCTAATCTTTTTAAGAAAGAAGGGACTCGGCATGGGCAAAAATTCTCTTGACTTTTCGGG